>JAATFQ010000092.1 GCA_015655115.1 Sphingobacteriales bacterium | reverse complement strand
GAAGGACTATTTGGCAGTACGGCGAGCGTAGCCATCTCTCCCCAGGATAGCAATGCCGGACTACGTCCGAAATATCGCCAGGATGCGGCTTCAAGTCCTACTACATTGCTTCCGAAAGGCGCATTGGCAGCATATAGCTGAAGAATCTCTCTTTTAGAATAAGCAAGCTCCAGCCGAAGGGCAAGTATCATCTCAACTAACTTTTGTCCGACAGTACGGTTCTGTCTTCTGGAGAGCCTGATAATCTGCATTGTCAGCGTACTGCCCCCGCTTACAATGGATTTGGCATGCAGATTCTGCCGCATTGCCCTGCCCATTGCCAGAAAGTCAATACCGATGTGGTTTTCAAACCTCTTATCTTCAAAAGTAGTAATACAGCGCACAAACTTATCAGGCACACTGTCAGCAACAGGAAAACGCCATTGCCCATCACTGGCAATGGCAGCACTCAACAGCTCTCCATTTTCCGCTTCTATCACATATGAAGTCGGCGAAACGAAAAGGTGCGCAGGTAAAGCGGCCAAAAACCAGCATAACAGCAGCAGAACTATGACATCACCAATAAACAGCGTACCTACCACCCGTATTTTTGATTTCATATTATTTAATAACCTGCACCCATTTACCTTTTTCTGTTGCGCTGATGTTATTGTTATACATTGCTTCGCATTGTAAAGCAGACAGATAATATTTGCCTATGTAGGATGCATTTAACAACACTTTATAGGTTACCGTTTCATTTTCCCTGAGATTGAAATAGGTGAAAACCCTGTCATCCCTGATATCCCGATAGGTAAACGGTGAGGAGGCCATCATGGTCTCATTGTCGTTTAGTCTCGTATTGATAATTTCCCATCCCGAAGGAAAAATCTGTGTCAGTGCCATCTGCTCATAGAAACCCATTTTTCCTGGATTTTTAACCACAACTTCAGCGTAGAAGTCCAATCCCTGTTTCAACACCGCAGGATTAATAACTTTACCATTCAGTAGTTTATAAGTTACTGATAAATTCAGGGCATCAGGATTGTTAGGCAGGAAATTGTCCTGTCCGACAGCGGGCTGCCCATCGAGAATCAGCCTGCCGAAAATCACACTTTTACCTGTGTTCTGTACCGTAGCACGATTGCCTTTGAAATTTAAAGGAATGCTGCTTAAAAACTGCTGAGTCGTTACTGCTCCTTTTTTACCATCTACAATGTAACTGTATTTTAACTGGTTAAGTGATGAATTCTGTCCGCAGAACTTAGCTATAGCGAGTAAGCTGTATGCGGTGGTCTGTGTACTGTACCAATCATCTTTCCCTAATTTTATAGCGAGCGACTGTAGCAGAGGTGCTGCACGGCCTTTTTGTCCCATCAGGGTTAATGTCTCCAGGATCATGGCTTCATCTCTACTGTCCGAACCATAAGTTCCACCCAATTGAATATATGGTTTAACAGACACGTCAAGCCCTTTGGTCAGTGTGATGGCAGCCGATGCCTGACCGGCGAGCTGATAAGCAGCAGCGAGCCGCCATTTTGCCCCTACAGAAAGATACTCAAATGCTCTCAGTCTGTTCATCGCTGCCATTTCCGGTTTTCTGGCCAATGCGAGTACGTATAAACGGTAAGCTTGTGATAAATCACCACCATAGAAGTTACTGCTGTTAGGCACCCAATTTGACGCTTTACCTTTCAGGTAACGTAACACCTCATCGACCATGCCGACAGGAATACTATATCCTTTACTTTGCGCTTCAATAAGGAAATGTCCCGCATAATTAGAACCCCATTCATCCGCTGTAGGATCGCCAGGCCAGTAAGCCAGTCCGCCCTCTGTAGTTTGGAAGGAGCGGAGTTTATTGATCCCTGCTTTAATATTCTTCTCTGTCACTGCTTTCTGCTGCTCCGTCAATGGCATCAGCAATTGAAGGAACAACTGCGGAAATACAGCCGAAGTTGTTTGCTCCACACAACCATGCGGGTATTGCATCAGATAACTTAAACGCTTCTTCAGATTGATGGGAGGGATGGCCGATAACTCTATGCTGCCCGACCTTGTGCCAGGTAAGCCAATAGGCATGTAGCCGGCAGACCAGCTTTTGCCGGGTTCGATAATAGCCGATATGACATTAGTAACATAAGGATTCGGATTTCTGATATCCAGCTCAAGGTCATAAGCTGTTTTTTCGGCACCACTTTGAGCAATAATCTTAACTTTTGCAATGCCTGTTCTCTGCGGAACAACAACTTCGAAATAAGCCATCTGCTCACCAGGTTTATTAAATACAAGCTGGCGTGTATTACCTTCTGCTACTTGCAGGTTCTGTGCCTGCAATTGTAGAGATACATTTTTTAACTGATTATCAGTAGCAAAAACTGTTACAGGTAAAGTAAAGCTTTCTCCAGGACCTATTACCCTTGGTAAGGTGGCCAGCACCATTAAAGGTTTTTTAACCTGTACCGATTTCTCTGCAAAACCATAGGCACCATCCTGACCCGCAACTACCATGGTGCGTACTGCACCAATATATTGCGGCAGTTTAAATTTATGAACACGTGTACTGCCTTTGGCTAAAGCAAAAGGGCCAAAGTATTTGAGCACAGGACTAAACCTGTTTGCTTTTGCAGGATTGAGGTTGCGGTTTCCTGATCCGTCACCACCAATACTGAGGATCCTTTCCAGGTTACCACCCCAGGCACCCAGCACATAATCGAACAGGTCCCATGTTTTTACACCCAGGCCCTCACGTGCGTAAAATACAGCATGCGGATCTGGTGTTTTAAAACGGGTAAGATCAAGTAACCCTTCATCTACGATCGCAATAGTATAAGTCATTGCCTTCCCATTTTTCTCAGATATGGTAATGCTGCTCTCCGTTTCAGGCTTAATCTTATCCGCCATGCGGATAACAGGCTTAAGTATAGTTTCAGGATCTTCGATGATCAGCGGAATGGCACCGTACATACGTATAGGCAAATCATTAACCGTTTGCGCATGTGGCTGCAAGAGGGTAACGTTAGCAAAAACGTTTGGTGTCATATTACTCTCGGCCTTAAACTTAAATACCGTCTGTCCGCTTTTGGTATCCGTCCAGAAGGTTTTTAACACACGGCTGCCATTCTCAATAGAAATCAGTGCTCTTCCGTTTTTCCCCGAAGGGATAGTCAACACCACCTCTTCACCGACATTGAACTTTGTTTTATTGGCAGTAAAGGATAACATAGAGGCCTCAGTAGGATTACTTCCCTGCTCACGCTGTGCCCAGCCCGGCCAGTCTACATAGACAGATTTACCCGTCACATGTCCGTTGTTTAAGTCCCTCACCAGTACCAGGTAACGTCCCCATTCAGGTTCATCGACCCTTAACTTCCAGTGCCCTCTACCATTTTGCAGGGCAACTTCCTCACGGCTGATCAGTTTATTATAAGAGTTCTGCGAGAAGTTGGCGAAAGAATATTCGTCATCCTGTTCCCACCACCAGCGCCATTGTATTTTGTATAGCTCCACGGATACGCTTTTTGAACCGCCAATTAACTGTCCTTTACGATTTACGTTGACGATATCAAACAGGTGGTCTTTTCCAGTAACGAGCATCCCGCTTAATTTATCGCCCTGCGGAGCTTTGATGCCGTAATAATCGGTATATACATGATAAGGTATGGAAAAATAGTCCAGGCTGAAATTACCGCCCGCTTCAAAAATCTTAGTCGTGAAGTTGGCTTTCAGCATTCCCGGGGCAACAGCATTCTCACTGATATTCGTATTTACTGCAGCCAGGCCATTTTCATTCAGTCGCCCTTCAAAGATCGTTTTCAGCTTAGACTCGAACTTCACAGTAGGGTTATCGAAAGTAAAACCTTCAAAGCCTTTGAACTTAGTCTCCATAGCACTCAGGTTCACATCTACTTTTGCTTTCAGATTTTTACCGGCAGCCCCGAATAACCAATTGGCAGAAAGTGTAGCAGGAGCCGATAGTCCGCTACCCAGTTCAGTACGCTTACCCAGGTCAAATCCTATCTTCAGGCGGTTAGGCATTACTGTTTCAATTTTTAGTGTTTTTTGAAACGTAGCGCCTCCGGCTTTTACCTTCGCGAGCCAGCTTCCCGTAGGTGCAGTACTTTCTGTGGCAGTACGGAAAGCATAAAACCCATTTAAAGCATTACCATTGATTATCTTTTTAACTAGCTGTCCCTTTGGGTTATATAATTCGAAAGTAACAGGATAGGAGGCCGGCAGTTTCTTCAGTTTATCTTCCAGTACAAAAGTTAAAAACAGGGAATCTCCAGGGCGCCATACACCACGCTCTCCATAGATTAAGCCCTTTAAACCGTTCTGTACCACGTCGCCACCCACATCAAATCTGCTTAAGGGCAGAGAATTGCCATCATCAAGCTTCAGGTAGGCACGCTCTTTATCTTTCCTGGCAATCAGTAAAAAAGGCTTCCTTTTCAGGTCGAACACCGCGATGCCGTCACCGTCAGTTTGTGCAGCGTGGATCTTCTGTTGCTGGTAATCCAGCAGATCAAGATTAACCCCGCTCATAGGCTTTGCAGTTAAAAGGTCAGTTGCTACAATCAGCATGCTGTTATCATTACCTCTTTTGGCTACAAGGCCTATATTGGAAACCAGCAGATTCCGGCTGGCCCATTTTTCATTGGTGTAATAAGATGGTGTACAAGGATCATTTTTGTCATCCCAGCGGTAACCGGAAGGATAACTGTTATTGTAATTTTCCCAGAAATCATCATCCTCATCTATCTTTTCCCCGTATCGGTTACCAGACTCTTCTTCTGTGGCGGTGGAGTCTATTTCCTTGCACTGGTATACATTATACGCCTTGCGAAACCCTATAGTTACTCTGTACATTGCACCAGGTTCCGTTCTGATGATTTCATCCAGATCGATGATAAACCTGTTTTTTTTATGCAGGTCCATCGTTTTATCTTCATCCAGACGTATGGTCTTCTGCAGTAATGGCTTGCCCACACGGCGTAAATCAGTGGCCTCTTTATAATTGTTAGTCTGGAAAAACTGAGGGATATTGCTCTCGAAAATTTTAATGACTGTTACATCTACAGCCTTCAGGTTAATCGCTTCAAATGGCAGGATCAGCTTTCCGGAGTTGGGCAGGATGGTACCTGAACCTGCAATAGTAACTGTGGGCAGCTTATTTTCAAACACTATATTAGCAGTAGTACTCTGGGTTAATGTACTCTGGTTACTGTTCTGAATCCCACTGTTAACGATCACAGCATAATTGCCCAGCAATTCTGCGGTAGAATAGATTTTTACCTCACTGCCATCTATTGTATAACGTAAATCCGACAGGCTGCCCAAGCTGATCAGCCCTGTAAGGTCCTGTCCAACGCCTACGGGTTCAGAAAACTGGATCAGTGCATAATCTTCAGGTTCCTGCATAGCTTTTACTGAGAGTACTTTAAAAACACCCAGCGCAGGTACAGACAACACTTCTTTACCGCTGTTTTTGGCGTCGATAGGATCACCAGACCATGTCAGTTTCAGCTCTTGTTCAGAGTTGGTTTTCCTGATACTGTCAATTACAAAGGTAGAACTGTTTTTCTGCGGGTTATGTTGCCATTTTATCTTCAGCGGACTATCGTAGTCCAGCTTAAGGCATTTTTCGATCTGTTTAGGGTCTTCCTGATCTGCCGTACTGATCTCGCCTTTGAGTTTCATATAATCCAGCGAGGTATTATTCTGCGATATTAGCCCGTATTGCTGTAGTGATAAGCCTGCGTTTATCACCTTGAAATCAAAATCGAACTCTTCCAGACCTTTTTCTGTGTTCGTTACACTTGCCAGGTTAAAGGTAGCTGTATAGGTTTCTCCAGGTTCCAGATCTTCATCAGGCCTGAATTCTACAGTCTGTGCGTCTACCCAAAATGTTTTCCCTCTTACAGAAGGGGAGAAGCTGAATAATTTGCGTTCATCAGCTTTACCTATATCACCGAGAGTTTTTACTTGTCCGGCCAATTGCAGCCTGATAAAGCTTTTCTTTGATACCGTGCCAGAAGTATAGGCCTCCACATATTTCACATATGCCTGGTTATAATTTGCAGGTTTATGTTTACGGAAAACAAAAAAAGCAGCTATCCCGATCAGGATAACTGCTAATATACCAATACTAATTGACTTAATATTTTTAAGAAAAAAGTCCTTTCCTACTTTCATACACTATTTGTTTAACATGGCAGGAGGGAAAGTTAACAAAATATCCGCGGGAAAACTATCTGATCACAAAAACTATTTGATCATCACTCCTGGTTTATTAATTAATGGAATCCTGATCAAATTCTCATCAACAATACTCTCAGGTAAAAAGATAAACTTCTTATCATAGATGGTGCCGTCAATATAATAGCTCAGCCAATATTCATTTGTCAGTCCGAATACCTCAGTGTCAATAGCCTCCACACCCTTAAAGGCATGCGGCTCAATATCGCCCAGAAAATGTCTTAACACAGATGTTTTAACCATTCTGCCGTCCTTTTCACCATAACCTTTAGAGCTTATCAGAACATTGGTAATACCAACATTCTTTAAGTTGATCAGATATACGGTCCAGCTTTTAACCTCGGGAGTAGAGTTGAGCAATACCACAGCCATGGCTAGATCTTCTACAATATTTTCTGGCAGGTCTTTCTTCATTTATTTTTTCTTCGTAACAGCCTTCTTTTTTGCCGGAGCCTTGGCCGCAGTTTTACCTGTTGCTTTTGCCGGAGCTTTTTTCTTGGTGGCTTTAGGTTCAAACGCATTGGGAACCTGTTCAACAATTAATTTTTTAACGTCTTCGAGCGATAGTACGGCCAGTTCTTCTGCAGTATATTTTTCGTTTGTTGCCGGATTTTTCCCCAGCTTAAGCATGTCTTTGCCGAAACGGATAAATGGTCCCCATCTGCCATTTTCAATAGCTATCTTCTCTGCTGCCCAGGTTTGAATAAACCTGTTGGCTTCTTTTTCTACTTTTTTGCCAATCAGCTCTTTAATATCATTTTCCGACAGGTTATCAAAATCGTATGCCTTAGGCACGTTGATAAACAGGTCATTCCATTTAATAAAAGGACCAAAGCGGCCTGTACCTTTGGTGACCGGCAGGCCATCGTAATGTGCAACGGGTGCGTCGGCTAATACTTTCTCCGAAATAATCTCTATTGCGCGGTTTTGATCTATTGAAAGCGGGTCCTCATTTTTAGGAACTGAAATATAAGCGTCGCCCCATTTCACGTACGGACCGAAACGGCCTACGCCAACAGAAACTTCTTTCTCCTGGTAATCTGCCAGCTGGAAAGGCAGTCTGAACTGTTCCAGTGCTTCTTCCAGGGAAACAGTGCCGACAGACTGGTTCTTCATCAGGCTTGCATATCTTGGTTTTTCTTCGTCATCATTCTGGCCTATTTGTACCAGAGGACCAAACTTACCCACTTTAGCATATACATTTTTGCCACTTACAGGGTCGATACCCAACAGACGTTCACCATTTGCCCTGTCAGCTGTTTCTGTTGTCACTTCCACCTCCTTATGGAAAGGAGTATAAAACGCATGCAGCATTTCTGTCCAGTTTTGCAGTCCCTGGGCTATTTCATCAAACTCTTTCTCCACCTTAGCAGTGAAGTTAAAATCGACAATACCTTTGAAATGCTCTACCAGGAAATCATTTACTACCTGGCCAATATCTGTAGGGAACAATTTAGATTTCTCAGCTCCTGTAATTTCTGTTTTTATCGTTTTGCTCAGCTTGCCATCTTCCAAAACGATGGCGCCAAAAGAACGCTGACGACCGTCGCGATCTTCTTTTACTACATATCCGCGGTTCTGGATCGTAGAAATTGTTGGTGCGTAGGTTGAAGGACGGCCGATGCCGAGCTCTTCAAGCTTCTTAACGAGGCTGGCCTCTGTGTATCTTGCCGGAGGACGGGAGAAGCGCTCTGTAGCGTTCATAACCAGCAGGGAAAGCTCCTGACCATTTGACAGGGGAGGAAGAATATTCTCGTTTTCGCTTTCTTCGTGTTCATCCTCATCTATCGACTCCAGATAAACTTTAAGAAATCCGTCAAACTTCATTACTTCGCCTTCTGCAATCAAGTCTTCTTTACGTGTGCTTGCCGTAATGTGAGCGGTAGTTTTTTCGAACAGCGCTTCGCTCATCTGGGAGGCAATAGCACGTTTCCAGATCAGCTCATATAAACGTTGTTCAGAGCTGTCACCTGTAACGGAATGCTGGTCGAAATAAGTAGGACGTATGGCCTCATGTGCTTCCTGTGCACCAGCCGACTTAGTTTTATATGTTCTTGGCTGATGGTATTTATCTCCGTAAGCCGATTTAATTTCATTTGCAGCAGCCGTCAGTGCAGTTTCAGATAAATTTACTGAGTCGGTACGCATATAGGTTATTTTTCCACTTTCATACAGGCGTTGTGCTACTTGCATAGTACGGGAAACGGGGAAGCCGAGCTTCCGCGATGCTTCCTGCTGTAGGGTAGAGGTAGTAAAAGGAGCTGCAGGATTACGTTTTGCCGGTTTAGTTTCCAGGCTGGTAATCTTAAAGGATGCATTAATGCAGTCACTGAGGAACTTTTCTGCGTCTGCTTCATTCTCAAACCGCTGTGGCAGTTCTGCTTTAACCTGCTCACGGCCTTTACCAGTACTAAACCTTGCCGTGATCTTATAGGCAGCGGCAGCACTGAATTTATTTACCTCACGCTCTCTGTCTACAATCAGGCGGACAGCAACAGACTGTACCCGTCCGGCAGACAGCGATGGTTTAATCTTTTTCCATAATACAGGAGAAAGCTCAAAGCCTACCAGCCTGTCCAGCACACGACGTGCCTGCTGGGCATTCACAAGGTTATAATCTATAGTTCTTGGGGAGGCAATAGCTTTAAGTATTGCCGGTTTAGTGATTTCGTGAAATACAATACGTTTAGTTGTTGCTTCTTTTAATCCAAGGGTTTCGTAAAGGTGCCAGGAAATAGCTTCTCCT
>JAATFQ010000113.1 GCA_015655115.1 Sphingobacteriales bacterium | reverse complement strand
ATATGATTGTGTTTTTGTACTTATTATTTTAAAATGTGCTCCGGAGCTAACTAAATCCCCGGTTGTTCAATACTTCTGTTCTTTTTAATTTGTCTACAAATTGCCTGCGGCTATATTTTAAATCTAAAACTCAGAGCTCGTCTGGCAGTCCCACCGTCGATGCAGCATGCTGAAGGTTATGGTCGGCTATTTTCTTCAGTAACACATTGAACTTATCCATTAAGTCGAACTGCAGATCTTCATGTAGCTTTACATATTTTTTATAAAGTGCCAGCGTAGTCCTGATAAAATAAGACTTGAGCCTGTCATTATATTTTGCCATTGGCGAGAACAGGTTTTCATGATAGCCAATTGGTATAACATGGAGTAAATGAAGACGGAGTTCTATTTCGGTACTTAGGTCTTTAGTAACTTTATAGTGATGATTTACCCTGCCATTCAGTTTTCGCAATACCGATAAGGCATCTTTGGAACCCGCTTTTCTGAGGCTGCTGAGTTCTGCAATAGCATCATTTATTTCTTCCTCTAAAGAAAGGTATCGGTTTTCAAGATCAGATTCATCTTCCAGCAATTTGAAATGAAGATGCTCCGTGAGCACCTTATCCTTTGCTATCAACCGCAATAATAGCATGTCTTTCTCCTTTGGAGGCAAGGCTACTATTGCGGCTTTTAAATCTTTATGATCTTTTAACAGCATTTAAAATGGGTTGTCTTTTAAATATTTCTCCCATTGCCATGCCGAACGCATCATTTCGTTGACATCCAGCTCTGCTTTCCAGCCTAATGCTTCGGCAGACTTGGTGACATCGCCCCATACCTGCTCTACATCACCTTCTCTCCTGTCTCCTATTTTATAATCCAGCTTCTCTCCTGTGGTAGCTTCAAAAGCATGGATAATCTCGAGTACCGATGAGCCTTTCCCTGTTCCCAGGTTGAAAACTTCATAGTTGCTCTCCGCTTTTTGCTCTTCCATACGTTTGATGGCCGCCACGTGTGCTTTTGCAAGGTCTACTACATGAATGTAATCTCTCACCGCGCTGCCGTCTGGTGTGTTGTAGTCGCTGCCAAATACTGTCACAGCACCACGTTTGCCTATGGCAGACTGGGTGATGAAAGGTACAAGATTCTGCGGTACACCAATCGGCAGTTCGCCAATTAACGCCGAGGCATGTGCCCCTACCGGATTGAAATAACGCAAAGAAATAACTTTCAGGTCTGGCGTAACTTTACAGGTGTCGGTAAGGATCTCTTCTGCAATTTGTTTGGTATTACCGTATGGTGATTCTGCCTTTTTTACAGGCGCATCTTCTGTTACAGGCAGTTTATCAGGCTGACCATATACAGTACATGAAGAGGAGAATACCAGGTTTACTTTACTCTTAAAGGCGTTGATCAGGTTGATTAAAGAGTAAAAATTATTTTTATAATACTTTAAAGGCTGTTGTACAGATTCGCCAACAGCTTTGAATGCTGCGAAATGAATGACACCGGTGATATCAGGATGTTGTTCGACAAATGCATTTAGCTTTGCCTCGTCACACAAATCGAGCTCTACAAATTCAGGGGCCTTGCCCGTTATTGCCTCCAGTTGTGAAAGTATCTTCCTGCTGGAATTAGAAAAATTATCTAATAAAATAACTTCGTACCCTGCATTAAAAAGTTCTACTGCTGTGTGAGATCCAATAAATCCTGTACCTCCTGTAACCAAAATTTTTGCCATTGCTGATTAACGATTATATGTTGTGAAATCTTTATGTTCATTATTGACTAACGCTTCTGGTGGAAGGCTCTTAAAGTATTCATATGTGATCTTTAAACCTTCTGCACGGTCTACCTTAGGCTCCCAGTTTAATAATGCCCTGGCTTTGGTAATGTCTGGCTGACGCTGTTTAGGGTCATCTACGGGCAATTCTTTGTAGATTACTTTTTGTGTTGTGCCTGTTAACTTAATGATCTCTTCGGCAAACTGACTGATGGTAATTTCATCGGGGTTACCGATGTTTACAGGCTGTGCATAATCACTTAACAGTAATCTGTAAATACCTTCCACTAAGTCATCTACATAGCAGAAAGAACGTGTCTGAGAACCATCGCCAAAAATGGTAAGGTCTTCTCCACGTAAAGCCTGGCCGATGAAAGCTGGTAATACACGTCCGTCGTTCAGGCGCATCCTTGGTCCGTAGGTGTTGAAGATCCGTACAATACGGGTCTCTAATCCATGGAAGGTATGGTAGGCCATGGTCATGGCTTCCTGAAAACGCTTGGCTTCATCGTATACTCCTCTTGGGCCTACGGGATTTACATTTCCCCAGTATTCTTCAGGTTGTGGATTCACGTTTGGATCGCCATATACTTCTGATGTAGAGGCAATGATCATCCTTGCGTTTTTGTTTTTCGCCAATCCTAACAGGTTGTGTGTACCTAAGGAGCCTACTTTTAGCGTCTGAATAGGAATTTTCAAATAGTCTATCGGACTTGCAGGCGATGCAAAGTGGAGAATATAATCTAGTTTGCCGGGTACAAAAACGAACTTGGATACATCATGATGTGAAAATTCGAAGTTCTCCAGAGCAAAAAGATGTGCGATGTTTTGCAGGTCGCCTGTGATAAGATTGTCCATCGCAATAACGTGGTAATCTTCTTTTATAAATCTGTCGCATAAATGCGAACCTAAAAATCCGGCAGCACCGGTTATTAATACTCTTTTTCGCTCCATTTTTACTCGTTTACGGCAAATGTTTATATATATTCCTCTATTATTTCTTATTCAACTTCTGCCTGCCATTTATAGCTACTAACTATACCAGATACTCAATATCAGCTGATGCTGAATCAAAGGTTTGGTTTATACCTAATAATAGCTTTTAGCAGGCACGGCCTTTTACAGACACTATGATTTATTTATATAAAGCTTAGTCCGCTGAATAGTTTTATGATATAATCAAGTATCTTCGGCTAAGATAATAAATAAACATACAAAATGCTCTGGCTTTATAATTTCGGTATTACCCTCTATAGTTTACTTCTCAGAACAGCCTCATTGTTCAACCCTAAAGCTAAATTATTTGTCTCAGGCAGGGAAAATATCTATATAACTATACAAAACCAAATAAATGCTGCAGATAAGCACATTTGGTTCCACTTTGCTTCATTAGGTGAGTTTGAACAGGGCCGTCCGGTGCTGGAACAGCTGAAGGCTGAAGCCGCAGGAAGAAAGATTATTGTTACCTTTTTCTCTCCTTCCGGATATGAGGTGCGCAAGGATTACCCATTGGCCGATGGGGTATTTTACCTGCCCCTTGATACGCACAAAAATGCAAAACGCCTGATCAAACTGATCAATCCGGAAATTGCTGTATTTACGAAATATGAGTTCTGGTATCATTATTTTAAGGTGTTGAAGGAGAAAAATATTCCGTTGTTTATTATTTCAGGCATCTTCAGACCGCAGCAGCTGTTTTTTAAATGGTACGGTGGCTTTTACCGCAGTATACTGAAAGATGTTACGCACTTCTTTGTGCAGAATGAACAAAGTGTTGAGCTCCTGAAATCTGTGGGACTTACTAATGTAAGCCTTAGTGGCGATACTCGCTTTGACAGAGTAGCTGAAAATGCGAAATCACCCAGAAGCCTGCCTCTGATCAGTAACTTTTGCGGATCGGCAAAGGTGTGCATTGCCGGCAGTACCTGGCCCGAGGATGAGGCACTATTGAGAATGTTGATTGATAAGCATCGCGACTGGAAATTTATTATCGCACCGCATGAAATAGGTGCGGCACATATTCAGCAGATTATGAAACTGATTCCTGATGCCGTCAGATATACTGCGTTGAAAGAAAAGCGACCAGATGCCGGAAAAGAGGATATGGGGGATGAAAGAGATAATTATGCTGACCGTTCGGTGCTCCTGGTGGATAATATCGGTATGCTGTCAGCCATTTACCAATATGCAGATATCGCCTATATAGGTGGAGGATTTGGGGCAGGGATACACAATACACTGGAGGCCGCTGCTTTTGGTTTACCCGTGATTTTTGGCCCGAGGTATGAGAAATTTCAGGAGGCTAAAGACCTTATTGGCCTGGGTGCAGCAATAAGTATCAATTCTGAAGCAGAGCTTTCTGCAGCTTTTAATAAGCTACAGAAAGATGCCGGTGCGGGTGATATATCCAGCAGTTATGTAAATGCTAAAACAGGATCTACAAGACAGATAGTAGCGATGCTGGAAGATTATATTTAATTGGCATGCTGATCTTTTACCATTTTTACCAAAGCAGCAATCCATTGTGGATGATCGTTTAAGCTGGCTACCAACTGTACTTCTTCACCTCCAAGGTGCTTAAACTCTTCGCCATACTCAACGGTAACTTCGTAAAGCGTCTCCAGGCAATCGGCAACAAACGCCGGACAGAAGACCAATAGTCTTTTCTTACCTTTTGCAGCCAGCTCTTTAAGTACATTGCTGGTATAGGGTTGTACCCATGGTTCTTTGCCTAACCTGGACTGGAAGCATACAGAATATTTATCTTCTGGAATGTTCAGCTTCGCTGCAATTAATCGTGCGGTATCGTGGCATTGTGCAGAGTAGCAAAACTTGTTTACATCGGTTAAAGTGGAACAGCAATTTTCCGCTTTCAGGCAATGTTTGCCCGAATGATCACATTTTTTTAACTGCCGCTCCGGCAGGCCATGGAAACTGAAAAGAAGCTGGTCATATTGCTCTGGATTGTACTTTTTCGCATTGTCTGCAAAAGTATCGATCATCATTTCATTATCATGGAAAGAATTCACAAAGGTTATTGGCGGGATAGTTTGCCATTTCCCTACCAGCTCCATTACCTTCTGTATCACTGAGCCTGTACTGGCTGAAGCATATTGTGGAAATAATGGAATAACTTGTATGCTTTCTACCAGACCTGCTTTCATATTTTCCAATGCAGAAGAAATAGAGGGTGTCTGATAACGCATGGCCAGCTCAACATGGTATTCAGGCCCTAACTGTTCCTGCACCATGGCTGCCTGTATTTTACTGTAATAAAGTAAAGGTGAGCCGTTTTCATCCCATATCTCTTTGTATAATTTGGATGTCTTCGGACTACGGAAAGGAACGATGATTCCCTTTACCAATAAAGTTCTTTGAAATGCGTTGATATCAATAACGCGTTCGTCCATCAAAAACTCATCAAGGTAAGTGCGGACATCCTTTACTTCCGGACTATCCGGGGTTCCTAAATTAACAAGCAATACGCCCTTTTTTCCCATAATGTTGTGTAGTAACATTGCCAGTTTATATTGCGGCAATGCTTTGTTCGTTATTGTTATAAATGCAAATATACATTTATGCAGAAAGCTCCGTAAAGGGGTTGCTGATAATTACTTTTCAATGATGAACGGCGGCCGACCAGTCTTACAGATCTCCGTGAAATTTAATTTATAAATAATTACTTTTAAAAAGATTCCAGTTTCGCCTTAACTTGTTCCATCAGCCACATTGGTGTAGAGGTGGCACCACAGATACCTATTTTATCATTCTCGTTGAACCAGGCCATATCGAGCTCGTCAATATTGGAGATAAAGTAAGAGTTGTCATTGAACTTTTTACATACGTCGTAAAGCACCTTTCCATTGGATGATTTTTTGCCCGATACAAAAATAATCTGATCATAGTTGACTACAAACTGCTCAAGGTCACCGTACCTGTTTGATACCTGTCTGCAAATGGTATCATTGGCCTTTACTTCATATCCCCTGCTCAGTAGCTGCTCTTTGATATGGTAAAATTTATCAGTACTCTTGGTAGTCTGGCTATATAAGGTGAATTTCGCCGGCAGATCTACATGATCTAATTCTGCCAGGTCCTGAAATACAATTGCCTCACCATCAGTCTGCCCCTGTAATCCTATAACTTCTGCATGTCCGTGTTTACCGAAAATCAGGATCTGCTCTTTATCGTCATGCGAGTTCTT
>JAATFQ010000206.1 GCA_015655115.1 Sphingobacteriales bacterium | reverse complement strand
TAAAAGGGCTTTATGCTTCACTATTTCTTTTAATCATTTTCACCATTTATATCGCCATCACGATGAATGGGGCTTTTGGTAAAATCCCCTGTAGCTGTGGCGGTATTCTTCAGAAAATGAATTATAAAACCCACATTCTTTTTAATATTTCCTTTATCATCCTTGCTTTTGCAGGAATTGCAAAGGCAGAAAACCATACTGCATGCAATAGTTAAAAATCTTAAAGAAAGGAGTGCTGCAGAACAGTATAACGGAAAAACGCAGAGAAGAGAGCTCGCTCTGCAATATATATCAGACAATATATGACCATAAGAAACAGAGCTTCCAGGGTTTCAAAGGGCAAAACAGATCTTACATCTTAACCAAAATGTAAGATCATAACACTAAATAAAATGAAAAAGTTATTAGCAAATCTAAAATTCACATTCATTGCTCTGCTGGCAACAGGCATAATATTGATTACACAAAGTGCCTTCAAGAGTAGTCCAAAACAAGATTCAAACAGTTATTATTTCACTGGGAACAGCACGGCCGAAATGACAAATTCAAACAACTGGACTGCATCTTCAGGCTCTGATGAGGAATGCAGGGGTGTAGATTTACCTTGTCTTGTTGTTTTAGCCGATGGTCAAACTATAAATGATTATTTGAACGGTAAAACCGATCAGGAAATTATTGACGGTGCGACAACTAGAAAGGCACAAAATTAATCAATCAAAATCCACTGGCAAGACTTTAGCACCATTAAAGCCTACCAATGGATTTTGAGCTCAACGCTTATTTTGCTCAATACCAGAAAAAGCAATAATATCATCCGGAATAGGGAGTGCAAAACGCAAATCATTAGCTGGTAAGGTATACACCTTTCCATTCAATGTTCTGCTTAAAGAAATATTTGCACCTCCTTTATTTAAACGCTTTATGTCCATCCATCTGAGACTTCTTATAAGTAGTTCTTTTCTCCGTTCAAGAAGTATAACAGCTAATGCGGAGGCAGTATCAGATGCACTGAGATCAATGTAAACTTTTGTCTTATCCCATCTTTTGATAAGTAGTCTATTCAATAATGCCATACTCTCTTGAACCGCTCCCTTTCTTGCCATGCATTCCGCTTTAATCAGGTACAATTCATCTGTAGCTATACCAGTGAAAAACCCATTTGCACCAGCATAACTGCCTTTAAAACGGTAAGATCCATCATCATTAAGCTTAAAGAAAGCTGTTTTTCTTAAATCACCCGGTCTATAAGAATTATATAATTCCAAAGGGATAGTTGCATTATAAGCAGCAATAATAGGCGCAGCATTCATGATTTTAAAATGAATTGCTTCTGTATTATTTACTTGGCTTATAGGATTAGCAGCAGTTAGTGTAAGTGTATTATAATCAAGGATATTACTATTGAGCGCCAAACAAGAGTCCGCATACAATTCTGCCTCTTCATAATTCCGCATATATAAGTAAGCCCTGGAAAGCAGACCATATGCGGCAGCTTTGCACGGTCTATAAGGCGACAAAGGAATAATTGGCAGCAAACCTACTGAAGCTTTTAAATCCTGTAAAATCTGATTAAATGTTTGTTCTAATGAAGAACGGGTATACGATTCATTAAAGTCCGTGTTCTTTTTAATAGGCAATCCAAGATCTGATCCAGATGTCGTTTTATCATAAGCAAGACAAAAAACAAATGACCCCTCTAAAAAATAACCAGCGCGGAAAAACAATGCCTGTCCTTTAACATTATCGTAAGCTACAGCATTGGCAGCACTCCGGGAAATATCTTGTAACCCTATAAGTACTGCATTACAGGAATAAACAGATCTATAGGTATACATCCAATCATTATAAGGATCATTGGAATACAGATTATCTTTTTCCCATGTATACATTCTTCTATGTCCTTCTGCGGTAATACCAGCCCATTTTGCATCGGATAATTCATAATCAGTAGCACTTACCTCACCGGAAAAAGGAGTATTCATATTGATGATGGTTGTATAGTCCATTATCGCCTGAAAATCTTCCACTGTTGTGGGTACTACCTGTTTTTTACTATACTTCTCATCCAGGAATTTTTTACAGCCAAAAAGGCTCAGCAGAAAGCAGATCATGATCCCTGCCGCATTTATTTTATAATATCTGTTCATTGTTATTGTTAATTTAAATTTGCACGTAAGCCTAAAGAAAAAGTCTTTGATGGTTTCAAAGCACCCGAAGATTGATAATCCGGATCAAGCTTGTAATTATTTGCAGCCCAAAGAAGTCCCAGGTTCGCAGCATTAACAGAAAGGGACATCGATTTAAAAGGCAGGAAACCAAATTTTTCCTTCGTCAGCTCGTAGGCGAGGTTAATATACTGCAGACGGATATGATCTGCCTTTTCTACAGTGATCTCAGAAAAGTTATAAAAAGCGTCCCTTGAGCTGGAATTTGGATATATCATGGAAGGTACATTGGTGGTCAATTCATCTCCCGGTTTCTGCCACCTCTGGCTAAACTCAGCATGATCGGTACCATTTGTAAACAGCGCTCCATAACTTAAGGATGTTCTTCTAAAATAATAGCCCAGCTTATAACTTAGCCTTGCTGTCAGACTTAATCCTTTATACGAGAAGGTATTTCCTAAAGAACCATAATAAAGCGGCATTGCTGAGCCGTGATATTTCAAATCGTTATAGGTAGTGGCACTACCAGTAAGCTTGCCATAATCAGTACTCAACTCTCCGTTAAAATAACCTCTTGGATTTCCTGTTGCAGGATCTAATCCTGCCCATTTGTAAGAAAAAATCGAAAATACCGGGCGACCGACGATACCGGAAATTGACGACGAGCTCCCTACAAAATTGCTTGCCTGCTGGGTTGACAAATAATATTCTATCACCTCATCATGGTAAAAACTGGCATTCAGGTTTGTATTCCATTTAAAATTATTGACATTCACATTCATGCTATTTAATTCAATGTCGAAGCCTTTCCCTTTTGAACTTGCAGCATTCTTTAAAATTACTGCCCCCACACCACCAGTATAATCAATTTGTGCATTACCGTAAAGATCGATTCCGCGCTTAGTGAAATACTCTATACTGCCATTGAGCCGCCCCTTTTTTAAACTGAAATCAGCACCAATATTTATCATGCGCGACCGCTCCCAGCTAAGCTCCGGATTATAATAATTTAAAAACCTTGCTATAGGCGATGGAGTATCTGCTCCAATACCCTGATAGGTAATAGTTGTAACTGCAGTCATTGACGGATTCACATTTCCGCTAAAGCCATAGGTAGCCCTCAGCCTCAGGTAAGGCAGATCAGCAAGACCATAAAAACCTTCCTCGCTTAAATCCCATGATAATCCGGCGGACCAGAGGGGCGTCCATTTATCGTTGGTCTTTAATCCGAAAAGATTTGACGCATCCCGTCTGCCGCTTAAAGACACAGTATATCTGCCATCATAAGAATAAGATCCATTCGCATAAGCCGATACAACCCTGGTCACTATTTCACTCAACCCGCTATTTTGGGGGATGTAATTAAGGTTTCCGCTGATATAATTAGGGAACTGCGTTAAATAATCTACATTACCATAGGTGAGTATATTATCGTTATAACCATATATCCTGTTTTGATCGGAAGTGGTTTTAGAATCTCTGCGCTCAGCACCTGCAATTGCACTGACTTCGTGTTTACCCCAGGTGTTACTGTAGTTCAACTGGCCTCTTAAATTATATGCAGCTAAAAGAGCGTTTGACAGATCAAGGATACCACCTTTAGGAATCTTATTAATTATGGCGCCAGAGGATGGCAGCTGTGTAAAACTATTCACCAGGTTTCTTGCGAAATAGCTCTGTTCATCATACAGCGACCTACCCCTGGTCTGCTCTCGCTCATATTGATATTTGAAATCAGCAGAAAATCCCTTAAACAGGCGGTAGTTGATTCCACCATTGATCACAATATCATTAATAGTTTGCGTAGTTACTGCATGTTTATAGTCCTCCAGCGGATAATAGCTCCAATCCAGCAATTTCCCATGGCCGGCGGTATCTAAATAAGAAGAACGGTAATTCTTCATAATTGGTAAAGCATTCCCGTCTTCATCAGCAAGCTGTGCATAAGGATAAAGTTGAGTCCGGGAAATAATAGTACCATACCCGGGTTTACCAGATGTACTTTCGCTTTGCGTATAATATAGGCCAGCATTTAATTCCAGATTTTTAACAGGCCGGTAGGTATGTTGAAAGCGCAGATTATAGCGGTTATACTTTTCACTTAATGTCGAAGAATTACGGTCGTGCCCGGCCGACAAATTCCAGGCATGCTGAGCCGCACCACCTCTTACATTCAGCGCATATTGCTGATTCAGGCCATTTTCATAAACAAATCGATCATACTGGTCGCGGATATCAATGCCATTATACTGTGCTTTTGCCGCATCGTATTCAGCCTGTGTTATTGTTCCTTTGTCCTTCTTAATCAACAATTCCACAATAGGCGTCAATCCCGGTTTACTGGATGAATTCAGATCAGTAGCGTATTTGCCTTTGTTATATAAAAACTCTTCGACACCAATTGCCTCTGCCGAAGAAATCCTACGGAGATAGTGCAGGTCCTGTTTTTGTATTACCGTACTATTTACATTCAGTTCCACGGTCAGGGGCTGATTAAAAATACCTTTTCTGGTTGTGATTACAATTACACCATTCCCGGCACGCGCACCCCATATTGAAGTTGCCGCAGCATCCTTCAGCACTGTAATGCTTTCTACATCATTAGGGTTCAGATTGTCGAGGCTACCTTCATAAGGGAAATTATCCAGGACTATCAATGGCTCTTTCGGGCCGCGTATGGTACTCAGTCCCCTGACCATCAGCTGCCCTCCAGTAGCAGAGGTGGTACCGTGGTCTACATAAAGGCCATTTGCCACAGCTTCCAGCCTGCTCAATACCGTTGGCCCTACCTGCTGGTTCAATAAATCCCGGTTAATCAGATTGAATGACCCTGTTGCTCTTTCTTTAGGTAAGTTTTGATAACCTGAAGAGACGATAGTTACTTCCTTCAGCGTATGTTCATCTGGCTGGAGTCTGACCAGTAAAGACTTAGCATTTCCTACATCAACTAACAGCGTTTTCGAATCATAGCCAACAAAAGAAAATACAAGTGTATCAGTCTTATTTTTTTGTTTGTAGCTAAAAGCTCCTTCGGCATTGGTATGTAGTATTATAGTGGTGTGGCGGATAGTTATCGTAACACCGTACAGTGGTTCACCATTAGAGGCGGACACTACCTTTCCAGTGACGACATGCTGTGCGGCAGCACTAAAAGAAAAAAAGATAAAGAGCACAATAGATGCTATATTATTCATGGTTCGGATTTTAAGGGTTTGATTGTTTATTGGAGTGGTTCTTTATCTTTCAGGATAAACATATTGACTTCTCTTTCCGCCTCAACCAGTTCCAGGTCGTAAGCTTTAAGCTCATCTCTTAAGGTATTCAGATCAGGTTTCCAGTGAATTGAAATATCCGCGTTACCAGTATATCCGGTTTCATCAATCAGGATAGAATTGATAAAAGGAAGTTCGCTCATGCGGCCCAGCAGGTAAGTAAGAGGACAATTAATGAGTCTGCCTCCCTCTTTCCTGAAAAGGGAGTTCTCAGGTTCACCTTTAGCCGTTTTAATTTTATCAATGCTGCTGCTTTTTCTCAGCACAAGGCAAGGCATCTTTCTCTTTTCAATAGTACCAGAAAATTCAGTATATCGATTTTGCTCAGCCAGCATGTTACCTGCTAAAGACTGCCCGGTTAACTCCGGCGCATTATAGCTGTAGGTATATAAATTTGCGGGAGCCACATTTCCGCTGCCATTAATTGCTGACAAATTATCCACTTTAGCGATCAGCCGCTTCCGGCTGTATCGGTCACCTTGCTGTT
>JAATFQ010000094.1 GCA_015655115.1 Sphingobacteriales bacterium | reverse complement strand
CCGCCGGAAGCACCTGTAGAGTGGACCAATATTTTTAATGCCGAAAGTGGTAAGCTGGATAACGGGACGCTGATGGTAGATCGCATTTTTGGCGATTTCCCTCTTGCGGTGCTGGACATGAAGCTGCCGCTGAATGAGCGGGGAGCAGGTATACTGATGTCTATAACTGCCCTGCCTTCGCCTTTTGGTATCGGTGATATGGGGCCTGAGGCCACGCAGTTTATAGACTTTTTATCCAGATCACGACAAAAATACTGGCAGCTGCTGCCACTTAATCCTATCGGGCCGGACCAGATCTGGTCGCCCTATAGTTCTATATCCAGTTTAGCAGGTAACACCTTACTGATCAGTCCGGATTTATTAGCCGTAGAGGGCTTGCTGGAAGAGAAATATCTGCGTAAAAAACAGATCCGTGTAAAAGATGCGGTCGACTATGAAAAGGCACTCGAACTGAAGAATGAGATATTGGATAAAGCTTACGCTAATTTTTATGCACAGCAACCCGGCTATCTGCATCAGGAATTTGCTGACTTCTGTAAAGATGAAGCATTCTGGCTGGACGATTTTGTGTTGTATGTAGTGCTGAAACAATACCATGAAGATACCCCCTGCTATGAATGGGAGAGCACATACAAAAACCGGGAAGAGAGGGCCCTGAAGAAGTTTTCTAAAACTTATGAGGACGTGCTGACCAGAATTAAATGGCAGCAGTTTATATTTTTCAGGCAATGGGCCAGGTTAAAGTCTCTGGCACATGTACATGGAATAAAGCTTTATGGCGATCTTCCTTTTTATGCAGGGCTGGATTCTGCCGATGTATGGGCAAACAGGGAGATTTTTAAGATTGATACAGATGGAGCAGCACTGGGAGTTGCCGGAGTGCCGCCCGATTATTTTAATGCCGAAGGGCAGCTATGGGGAATGCCGGTTTATAATTGGGAGGTACTCCGGGAAGGTAATTACGAGTGGTGGCTGCAGCGGATCAGAAAAAATATGGAGCTGTATGATTTGCTGCGTCTTGATCATTTCCGCGCTTTTTATAACTTTTGGGAGGTGCCGCCTGCTGCGGTCTCTGCTATTGAAGGCAGCTGGCAACTGGGTCCTGGCACCCTGTTTTTTGAGGCATTGCAAGCGGAGTTTCCTCTTTTACCTTTTGTTGCTGAAGATCTGGGGCAGATTGGTGCAGATATATCTCTGTTACGTGATGCATTCCGTTTGCCAGGCATGAAGGTGCTGCAATTCGCCTTCGGAGAAGATATAGCGAACTCGTTACATATCCCTCATAACTTTGTATCGTCAAACTTTGTTGTTTATACCGGCACACATGATAATAATACGAGTGTAGGCTGGTATTTAAATGATACAGACAAAGAGGAACGGCAAAGGCTGGAAGACTATGCCGGACATCTGGTAACGAGAAGGAATGTACACAGGGTACTGGGCAGGCTGGCATATTCTTCAATTGCGAAGATAGTTATTGTTCCCCTTCAGGATATTCTGGGGCTCGACGATCGGTCGAGAATGAACGTACCTGCTTCAATAGCCGGAAACTGGACATGGAGAATGAAAGCCGGACAGCCCGGCCTGTTTGAAGAAATACAGCTGAGACTTTGGACCGAAGTTTTTGGGAGGATTTAATTTAATAATTGGTGGAATTTAATAAATTGTAATGAATATGAAAGATGAGCATCACACTGTACTGGTTGAAGAATTGATTAGCCTTATAAATAAGGGAAATGCACATGCTACATTTGAAGATGCAGTGAAAGGTGTTCCTTTAGCTCTGCTTACTGAAATTCCGGAGCACCTGCCTTATGGTATATGGCATCTTGCAGAGCATATGCGTATTGCACAACTGGATATTATCATGTTTTGTACAAACCCGGAGTATCAATCACCAAAATGGCCTGACGGATACTGGCCTGAACATACTGATAAAAAGATCAGTGCAGCTGAATGGGAGGATACGCTGGCGCGGATAGCGGCCGACAGGCTGCGCTTTATAAATTTGCTGAAAAACCCTGCTGTTGATCTGTATACTCCTTTTAAACACGGTACAGGGCAGAACCTGTTGAAAGAAGCGCTGTTGATCGCTGATCATAATTCTTATCATACAGCCGAGATTATTGTAGTGCGCCGCCTGCTGAACGACTGGAAATAATCCTGTAGAAGACATCTGATACAACTTATTGTTGTTATTGTGTAGTTTTTTTATGCTCCATATGTCCTTTTTTGTGCTGTTGATTCCCTGTAATTTGAAATGGATATAATTTAATTATTTGTTTTACAACTGTTTAGTTTTTTAGGGAGGTATAATTACGGGCATCTTTTTTCCGTTTTCGTAATTTGCCTGTTAATATTAACTGTGGGTTGCGATATGCAAGAATAAAGAATATCAATAAGGATTGATTAGCTTTGCGCTTTATATCAATTATATAATATGTGTGGAATAGTAGGATACATAGGACATAGAGATGCCTTGCCGATTGTATTAAAAGGTTTGAAAAGGCTGGAGTACCGCGGGTATGATAGTGCAGGTGTTGCACTGATCAATGACGGCGGAATGAATATTTATAAAAAGGTTGGTAAGGTACAGGCACTTGAAGACTTTATTGCGGGTAAAGATCTGTCTGGTACTATCGGGATGGGGCATACACGCTGGGCAACCCACGGTGAGCCATCTGACAGGAATTCGCACCCTCATACTTCTAATGATGGCAAGCTTTCGATTATTCATAATGGAATTATAGAAAATTATGCTGTTTTGAAAGAGGAACTTTTATCACGCGGCCATGAGTTTAAAAGTGATACAGATACAGAGGTTTTAATTCACCTGATTGAAGAAATTTATAGAAAGGAGAATGTTGATTTATTTGAAGCTGTACGCCTGGCGCTGAAAGGCGTGAACGGTGCTTATGCCATAGTAATTATGGATGAAGACCAGCCGGACCAGCTGATTGCAGCCAGAAAGGGCAGCCCTATGGTGATTGGTGTAGGTAAGGGAGAATATTTTGTTGCTTCGGATGCAACACCAATTATTGAATATACAAAAAACGTTATTTACCTCAATGATAATGAAATCGCTTTGGTGAAACGCGATGAGCTGGTGATCAAAAGATTGGATAACGTAGTGCAGACACCATATATCCAGGAGCTTGAAATTAAGCTGGAAATGCTGGAGAAAGGTGGCTTTGAGCATTTTATGTTAAAAGAGATTTTTGAGCAGTCGCGCTCTATCAGGGATTGCTTAAGAGGCCGTATTTATCCTAATGAAGGCAGGGTACAGCTGGGAGGAATTAAGGAGTATGCTGATAAATTAAAAAATATTGACCGTATTATTATCGTAGCATGTGGTACTTCATGGCATGCAGGATTAGTAGGAGAATATTTGATTGAAGAGTATGCGCGGATTCCGGTTGAAGTGGAATACGCTTCGGAATTCCGTTACAGAAATCCTATCATTACAGAAAAAGATGTGGTTATAGCCATATCCCAGTCGGGCGAAACCGCCGATACCATGGCCGCTATTGAAATGGCTAAAGAAAGAGGTGCCACTATTTTTGGTATTTGTAATGTTGTGGGTGCTTCGATCCCACGGTTAACACATGCAGGAGTGTATACACATGCTGGTCCGGAGATTGGTGTAGCTTCAACTAAAGCATTTACAGCACAGGTAACGGTATTGACACTGATGGCCTTTTATATGGCGCAGAAAAAAGGTACGCTGACAAAAACTAAGCTGGTGGAGCTACTGACAGAGCTGGATGCTATTCCTGAGAAAATTCAGCAGGCACTGGCTTCGAATGATCTGATCAAAGAAATTGCAGAAAAGTTTAAGGACTCACGGAACTGTCTTTTCCTGGGCAGGGGCAGTGGTTTCCCTGTAGCACTTGAAGGCGCATTGAAGCTGAAAGAGATCTCTTATATCCATGCAGAAGGTTATCCTGCTGCCGAGATGAAACATGGTCCTATTGCCTTGATTGATGAGCAGATGCCCGTAGTTGTTATTGCTACCAAAAACTCTTCCTATGAAAAGGTGATCAGTAATATCCAGGAAGTAAAAGCAAGGAAAGGTATAGTTCTGGCTATCGTTACCGAGGGTGATGTGGAAGTGCGTAAAATGGTAGATTATTGTATTGAGATTCCTGATGCCAGTGAAGCATTTTTACCGTTGCTGGCAACTATTCCGCTGCAGTTACTTTCTTACCATATTGCTTTGTTAAGAGGCTGTAATGTAGACCAGCCAAGAAACCTGGCAAAGTCAGTTACTGTAGAATAAAATAAAGCGTTAAACTAAAAGGTCATGAAAAAGGCGTTTTCAGAATTCTGAAAACGCCTTTTTCATGACCTTTTAGTTTAGGCTAAGATGCTATAGTTGCCGTAGTGCGGCTTACCGTAATTCCTTTTACTGTTTTAATAATCGAAGCAGCATCATACCCGCATATTGCCCATAGTTCCGGCTGTTCTCCATGCTCTATAAACTCATCAGGAATACCCAGGCGGATTACATCTGCGTGGTACTTATGGTCGGCCATAAATTCCAGTATTGCAGAGCCCATTCCTCCCTGTATACATCCATCTTCTATAGTTACTATTTTCTTGTATCTTTTAAAAACATCATGAAGCAAAGCTTCGTCCAGCGGTTTTACAAAGCGGATATCATAATGAGCAGGGTGTATACCTTCACTGTTCAGTTCTTTACAGGCTTCAACGGCGAAATTGCCAACATGGCCGATGGTTAATATTGCAACATCCTCGCCATCACATATTTTGCGGCCTTTACCAACTTCTATAGCTTTAAAAGGACGTTTCCAATCTACCATACTCCCATT
>JAATFQ010000121.1 GCA_015655115.1 Sphingobacteriales bacterium | reverse complement strand
GGCAAAGTGCTTCCATACCTTAAAGGCTGCTATTTCTTTTGTAAAGGAACAAATAAACGGATGCGCGACCTTGCCCGTTGGCCGATGGAGAATGGTGCTGTGATCCGTATCCTGGACGACTGTGAAAGCTATGTAATTATTGCAGACAACCCTGTATTTCCGACGTCTGAATTACCTTCACACATGTCTATGCATAATTACCAGATAGAGATTGGTTCTGGCTATAAAGCAGCATTGCATACGCATCCTATTGAGCTGGTAGCAATGAGCCATAATCCGGCTTTCTTAATTAAGGATGAGCTTACTTATTTATTATGGAGCATGATCCCTGAGACACGGGCTTTTTGCCCTAAAGGTTTAGGTATTATTCCTTACATGATGCCAAGCTCTTTTGAACTGGCAAATGCTACAGTGGAGAAACTGAAAGAGTACGATGTAGTGATGTGGGAAAAACATGGTGTTTGCGCTGTTAGTGAAAACATAATGGAAGCTTTTGATATGGTAGATACCTTATCTAAATCTGCACAGATCTATATGACTGCAAAATCAATGGGATTTGAGCCTGAAGGTACTTCGGAAGAAGACATGCAAGCACTTAAAGTAGCTTTTAACCTGCCAAAATAGAAAGGGATTAAATGACTGTGTTTGCCAAAGCAACGCGCGCCATTTAGTTCAATAAAGAAAGTGATTTCTTAACGTTAGCACGTAATCCCGATGTTGTATGTTGCTCTTTATAATAGCCGCGTGCAACATCGGGATACGTTTATAATCAAAGAGCGCGACTAAAACCCTGATCGCTAAACTTTATATGCCGTCAGTTCCAAATATGTCTTCACTTCCAGAAGGTTTGTCCGAATGTTTTCGCTTTGACATTTGTACCCTAATTACATAAAAGGAGTAAGGTTTCAATAGAAGTGGGATTTTATTGCCTTTTAAACTTATAGATTGTTCAACAGGAATAAGGATTGGCTTTGTACCCATGCTATTTTCCGCTTCCAGGTTTCCGTTTTGTAGAATAGTAACGTTAGCATGCGATGAAATTTTACCTGCGCCTTTGATTGCGAGTGATGCCGGTTGGACATTACCAGATACATTGACGATTTTAACGATCAATTCATGGGTTACTTTATCGACTACCGCTGAAGAATACAAGCTGTCTTGTCCTGTAGCCGGCAGATTATCCTGATAGACCATAGATACTACGTCTGTACCCTTATTTGTAGCATATAATTTTTGTACATAATAATTGGGCGTAGCCATGATCTGCAGATTATCAATCCAGATTAAATCGGGTTTCCACTGCCATCCGTCAATATGACCAAATAGGGGGGCGTAGGAGGCCATTTGAACTACGTCAGCATTTCTTTCCAGACCGGTCAAGTACGCAGCTTCAGAAAGTGCTGCCCGCCAGTTATTTTTATTGTCGGGACTTGTGGTTTTGTCAGTTTGTACAGCATATTCGCCTACAAAAACTTTAGAAATAGACTTGCGGTCGTAAGAATCATAACGTTTGGCATTATCCAGAAACCACTTTGATGAACTATAATAATGTTCATCAATAAAGTCGATATTCATTTTGCGGAGTGTAATATTTAGATAGTCGAAAAGCTCGCCAGATGGCATAATACCACTGCTGCCTACCAATTTGATATAAGGATATTTTTCTTTAATTGCAGCCTGGAAAATTTTCAGCCTGTCCGTATAATCGGGCCCCCAGTTTTCATTACCGATACCCAGCATTTTCAGGTTAAAAGGAGCAGGATGACCTAAGTGGGAACGTAATTTTCCCCATTTGGTAGTGGTATCACCATTTGCAAACTCAATCAGATCCAATGCATCCTGCAGATAAGGATCGATATCCTCTAATGTAGCTGCTTCTGCACTGTTAAACTGGCAAGCCATACCGCAATTCAAAATCGGGAGAGGCTCGGCGCCAATATCTTCAAACAATTGAAAATATTCCATAAAGCCTAGACCAAAAGTCTGGAAATAGTCAGGTGCCGGTCTGCCCGCCACTTCATTGTTCCACCTGTTAACAATAAGTTTCCGGTCTTCTATAGGGCCAATTGATTTTTTCCATTGATATCTTTGCGCAAGGTCACGCCCTTCAACAATACATCCGCCGGGGAAGCGGATAAATCCGGGTTTCATATCTGCAATAAGCTGAACCATATCTTTCCGTAATCCGCCTTTTCTACCTTTCCAGGTGTCGGTGGGAAATAATGATACCACATCTAAATCCAATATTCCGCTTCCCTCAAACCATATATTTAATTTTGCTTTAGGTTCAGTTGCCGTGGCATTAAAACTTATCCCGCCTTTTTGCCACATGCCAACAGTTTTTTCAGGTTTATATATAGCTGAACCTATAACCTTGCCTTTAGGATCTACAAGTTCTATATGCAATATGGCGTTACTTGTCTTCTGACGATATAACACCGAAAAATCATATTGAAGGTCCTTTTTTATGCCCATACCTCTAAAACCTTCGTTGGTGATGCCCAGACTGTCTTTAGCTGTTTTGTTAAGCTTAATATGCAAATAACGCGGGTTGGTAGATTCTTTTTCCGATTGGTTTAATATAGAAATGTCAGATCCAAAATTATAGCCAGCAATGATCTTGCTGTTATTGATCCTCCAGCCCATTAATGGAACTGCAAACTCGAAAGATCGGTTTTTGACGAGTTCTGCATAGAGTCCACCATCTGCACCCATGTTAATATCTTCAAAGAACAGTCCCCACATTGTAGGAGAAACCCGGGCGATGTTTTGATCGGCCTGGATTGTGAATGAAACTTTTTTTTGCGCAGATAAAGTGAAGATCTGTAAAGAAAGCAGGAGGGTTAGGAGTTTGACTTTCATTGGGAATTTGATATATTTTAGTTTGGATTCTTACTGTAATTTATAAAGAAGGTTATGATGGTATTGTAGCTGCTTCAATTAGAAGCAATGTAGTTACTTATATTGCAAATTGCAAAGAAATATTGCCGAATGGGAATAATAATAAACGATCAGGATAATCAAATCAGATATATTTATTCGTTGAAAATTCTAAATTGCTTCAAAGCTTAATTAGCCATGATTGTGTAAGAACAGTTAGTTTGATAAACTCTTAGTGGCAGAAATTTTAATTAGGCTTCAGATTTTAGTGCTCTTTTAAAAATATCACCTGATTTCTACAATAATATCACTTATAGCGCTTGTTTTTCAACGAGTTTATGATGGAACAACTGTGTTTAAGGGAAAGAAGTCTCTTAAGTGCAATTAATTATGTAAATTTTCTATCTATAGATAGAAAAAGACTTGAAATTGAGTTACCTTGACATTGAATTTTATGTGGGCTATTTTTTTAGCTCACATTCCGTTATATCCCTTTGGAATTTTATGGAACAATGCACTTATACAAAAGAAATCGCAGAAGCGGCAAATCATTCTTTCGAACTGCAGGTTTATGCGTTTTTATATATATGGGCCCAAGATCACGAGGATAAAACACTACTCCAATTTGATCAGACATTGGATGAGTACATAGCAAACGATGCATTGAGAGATTTCTTTTTGACTACACAGCATCCAATACAGAAGTTGTTGAAGAATAGTTTCATCGCCAGCCATCTGGGGAGGTGTGTGGAATGTGTTTACTTCGATCCGATTAGCGGAGATCCTTTATTTGCTCCCACAGAGCAGCGCATTTACAACCTTGCCCGCCGGATGGATAGTGAACGGATGCATATTCCATTTCGCTCTATTCATCCTAATAAGCAGACTGAAGCAGGAGATACTGCGGATATCAGTGTATACCCCATCGAATCGGAAGAAATCCGCTATAACAGTGGTAATCATTTTACTAGTCGACCCGCTAATGGAAATGTCTTCGATCAAAACAGTAAGCATTGTACGGCAAAATCAGAAGCCAATCTACATGTGATCTTCAAACGTGGTTTCCTGGAAGAACGGCTTAAAGAGTCAAAAGAGCTTACAGCAGCAGTGTATGAGGCAGGAGAGAATCAACTGCAATTCTTTGTGATCTGTAGCAGACATTCACAACAGGAGGGGCATTTTGGGGTCTCACTGATGATTATGGATCCTGCAAATTATGAATTCCCAACACGTGTGATGGTGTGTGACACGCTGCTGAAGGATTTGCCGAAGCATCCGCGCTGGTGGAATCACTTTATAGCGGAATATACGAATGTCTTTGGCAATGCAATAGCAGAGATAGTGGAAGATCTCTCGCATCCGCTACAGAAGGTAAATGTTAAAGGCGACCACCCTTATCGTCATGATTGGAATTGTCCTTACTATGCGGCAAGTATGGCAGATGCATTGGCTGATTTAGTGAAAAACAACCCAGAAATCGTGCTAAATGGAGGCGTAACTGACATCCACAATGCGATGAAAGATATAATGCCGGATTATTACCAGCAAGGCGGGGAAATTAAAGATAGGCCAGATATTCAAAAGGTCAATAAGTTGAAGCGATGGAATAGCGGGCAACAGGTAATTAAAGACTTGGAGATCCAACTCAGTACACACCATCCTATGGACTTGAGTTAATTTGCCATAAAACTGTTGATGCTTGGGCGTGTTGACTTTATTTGAAAAGGAAGATATAATTCATAGTAGTATGAATTATGTGTTAATCGGTTCATAAATAATTGTATCTTAACGGTAGAAATTCTATGGGCATTATCAATCAGAAATGGACTTCAGCATACAACCTGTATTACAAAATAATAAAGTAATTCTTTACCCTTTGCAGGAAAAGGATTTTGATGCTTTATATAACGTGGCATCTGACCCCAAAATATGGGCGCAGCACCCCAATAAAGACCGTTGGCAAAAGCAAGTGTTCCGTAATTTTTTTGATGGGGCAATGCAAAGTAACGGTGCATATAAGATTGTAGACAAGGCCACTGGAGAGGCGATAGGCAGTACCAGGTTTTATGACTACAATGAGCCTGATAGCAGCATCTTCATCGGGTATACGTTTTATGCCGTGAGCTGTTGGGGTAAAAGCATTAATCCTGCCGTAAAGACGATGATGCTGGATTATGTTTTTCAGTTTGTTTCTACAGTCTGTTTCCATATTGGCGCAGATAACCTGCGTTCACAAATAGCCATTGGCCGTCTTGGTGCTGTAAAAGTTGCGGAGCAGGAAGTAACTTATTTTGGTGAAGCATCACGGCCGAATTTTGTCTATGAGATTAACCGTAATCAATGGATAAAGAAATAAATCAATCAATGGCCATTACCGGTATTCAGCCATATGCATAAAAAATAATAAATTGAAACTTTTACTATATCTAAATAGTTATGACATTAACTAAAGAGTGTAGGTATGAAAAAGATTTTAGTTGTTGACGATAATCGTGACATCCTGGATTTAATCACCCTTTTGCTGGAGATTGAAGGATATGAGGTGATGGCGGTAGACAATGGGCATGAGCTGAACAGAAATATGGAACAGTTTCATCCCGACGTAGTAATCATGGATGTAATGTTGGATGGTCTGGACGGGCGTGACTTGTGCGCTAATATCAAAGAAAACCGGCAGACGTCGAATATTCCGGTCATTATGATATCTGCCAGCCATGACCTTCAAATACACTCGATGAAAAAAAACTGTCGCCCGAATGATTTTCTGGCAAAACCTTTCGACATAAACTGCCTGATAGAAAAAGTACAGTTTCAGCTTGCAGGATAATTTAACAGTATCGGTTGCATATCAATGGCATTCAATTATGGAAACACGATTAAAGAATTACGATCAAACAAATACAATTATATCTCATACGGCAAAGAATAAAGGCCAGGCTGCATTTAGAAAAGAATGGAAAACAAGAAGAAAAGAGTAAATATAAATTGACATATGGGCAGAATTACTAACCTCATCGCTGGATTAGCAGGCGCTGTAGCACTCAATGTGTTACATGAATCTTTAAAAAATAAACGTACTACACCCCGGATTGATTACCTCGGAGAACAGGCCTTACAAAAAACAGTTAGGTATTTTGGCGGTAATATCACTGATACTGACGACTTATTCAATGTAACCCTTGCGGGTGATATCGTCTCCAATACATTGTATTACAGTCTGATTCCTGGGGGCAAGGCACAATACCTCTGGACAAGAGCAATTGCTATGGGATTGGTGGCTGGTATCGGCGCAATAAAGTTGCCCGAACCTCTGGGCCTTAATCCTAAACCTGTTGCTAAAACCGATGCCATCAAAGTGATGACTGTTGGATATTACGTGTTCGGAGCTTTGGTAACAGCATTGGTAGCAACTGCAATTACCAAAAAATAGTTTTACCCGATCGTTTATATAATACTTTTGCCAAATGTCAATAACGATGTTTCATGGCTGAAGTCAATATAAAAGCCATATAGCGCATCCGCTATATGGCTTTTAGTCTTTTTATTAATTATTGAAATAATCCGGTCAATGTTTTTTGGAGATCATCGCCCTTGATATTCACGGCAATGATCTTTCCTTCTTTGTCTATCAGGAAATTTTGCGGGATGGCCTGAATGCCATATAGTTTAGCAGCCGCATTATTCCAGAATTGCAGGTCCGACACCTGCGTCCAGTTCAGGCCATCCTGATGTACCGCATTCAGCCAGGCAGCTTTCTTTCCAGGCTGATCAAGCGAAACACTCAGTACAGTAAACCCTTTATCATGGTATTTCTGGTATGCACTGACCACATTAGGGTTTTCCTCCCTGCAGGGGATACACCAGCTGGCCCAGAAATCGAGCAACACATATTTTCCCCTGAAGTCCGACAGCTTTACAGCGTTGCCAGCCGTATCGGGTTGTGTGAAATCCGGAGCGGGTTTACCAATGGAAGTAATGCTTTTCGCGGCAATAGCTTTTACGATCTTGCTGGCATAACTTGTATTTTTATAAGTCGGCCCTAAAACTGAATAATACGCACTTGCCTTCTGCTCAGGAATAACGGTAATCATTGTGCTGAGTAAATACATTGAGGTAAAAGTATTGGGGTGAAGCTTGATGAAGGCTCCCAGGCGTTCTGCTTCCTGCTGATTTCCTGCTTCGTTCAGCTCATTGTAGAATTTGGAAATAGCTGCATACTGCGGGTCCTGAGGTTTCAGGTGCTTCTGGAAATCAGCACCGTATTTATTTGCTAATTTAGTCATTATAGAATTTCTCATCGGCTCTCCGCCCTTGATATATTGCAGATAAAGCGCATTTTCAGGTGCATTGGTTACTATTGTATTTCCAAAACTTTCCATGTCTGCTTTTAGATGAAAGGTTCCTGGCTGGGTAACAATAATTCCAAAAGGGGAGTAGCCACCTTTCTTCTTCAATTCATATTTACTGTAAAACAGGTATCTCGTGGGCTCTCTGAATTGTACAGCCAATTGAAATTTGCCATTTTTAACCACAACGGAATCATGGTCGTCCGTAATTTTATTATAAAGAACAAGCGTAGTTCCATTGTAAACCGTATCAGTTGTTCCGCTGAATACTACTAACTTAACAGATGAAGCATTTTGCGCGGAGGCGTTTTGCACCATAATGATGCAGGCTAACAGTGCCGCTATTTGTTGATAATATTTCATGGTATGATTGTTCTGCTTGTAATTCCTTAGTTTATAGTTTAATTACGGATGCCAATAGTTTTTCCATGTCTTCGTCAGGATTCCCTGAGCCGTCGAAACGACCGGCAATTTTGCCTTGTGGATCTATAAGGAATTGCGTAGGCAAAGATCTTACGCCATATTGTTCTGCGATATCCCGCGGATTAGGAAGTCCTTTTCTGGCCAGCTCCATGTTAATGCCCCTGAGAACATGGTGGAACATACCGGTGCCATCCTTTTCAATCGCTGAAACCCATGCTGCAACATTGCGGTCATCGTCGCCAATGGCAATAAACTCCAGGCCTTTATCTTTGTATTTTTGGTAGAGACTCACCATATGAGGCATTGCTTTACGGCAGGGAGCACACCATGTTGCCCAGAAATCGAGAATAACGTATTTGCCCCTGAAGCTCGCCAGCGATATAGGGTTACCGTCTTTGTCTGTAACTGCAAAGGGGTAAGCTGTGCTTCCCTTCAGCCCAACTTCACGGCTTTTGATCAGGGCTGCCAATCTTCTGGCACCCATGCTCAATTTAACCCTGGAACTGAAATTCTCATAAATCCTTTTCAATGAATCAAGGCTGTAGGCCGTAGTGAGATACATGGCCCGGTCGGATGCTACATAGGAGTCTGGATTGGCCATAAAAAACTTGTAATAGGCCTGGTTCATCTGTTTTTGCAAGACCTCTATTTCCGCCTGGTCCCTGCTGCTTAATTTATTTCCGCCATGTGCAGTACCTGCATTCAAAGCATGCAATGAGTCTATTGGTGCTCGCAAGGGATACGTTTCTTCCATCAAACCAATCCATTCTTCCTGCGTTTTTGATCCTTTTATCCTGACTATACCTTTCGCATTTGCTTCCGCATCGATCTCCATTGGTTTGGCTTCGATATAGATCAGGTGGCGTTTAAGCTCCACGTCGTGTTTTCCCAGCACCTCACCTTTATGTTTAAATAGCAAAAAAGCGAAGGAGGGCTGATCAATTGCACCACTGAATACAAAGTTGCCCTGCGTGGCCGGAACGACATCATGCGTATATTTGCCCTCTTTACTGATATATTCCAGTGAAACGGAATCCAGATTGGCATGTGGGACTTTTCCCTTAAGGATGAATTGAGTGGAGGGGCTGGCTTTTTGTGCCAAACATTGGAATGCTGATACCATCATCAGCACGAGTAGGATGTTTTTTATACTCTTCATAATAATGTATAATTTGATAATACTAATAACCCGAATACTAGGCTTCAGGTAATACAACAAAACATTGGCTTGGGAAATTAGCCCCGGCGAATTACCACCGGGGCAGGAGTCAACAGTTAATAATTCTGTGTCAGGTTAGGATTGTAATTCGTTCCGCTTTGCGGGAACGGGAATATCCATAACGGAGAATCTGGTCTTAAGGAGAAAGTTTGTCCGTTTACATGCCTGGTAATCGTTTGCTTATAGGCATCTTCCGTATTCCAGCGTTTGATGTTAAAATAATTTTTAAAGGTAAACAAGTACTCCGTACGTGAGGTTTTTTGCAGATATGCCATTGCCTGTGCTTCTGTAGTTGCGCTTAGGGGCACGTAAATGCTGGCAACAATTCTTTTTCTTCTGATCGCGTTGATGATATCCATTGCAGCACTCACATTTTGCGTGCGCGCAAGGCATTCTGCTTTGATCAGGTAGGTTTCACTGGTGGTTATCCCCGCAGTATTTGTGGCATAGGTACCTGCAGTATAGTACCATAAATTGGCCCCGGTAACGCCGGTAATGGTGAAGGCCGTAGGAATAGATGGATAATTGGGTTTGATATAACTGTTGATTACATCACCCGGTTCATAAAAATTGCTGGTTAGATCCGGACTGATCGTTTGCAGGATAGGTGTGCCTTTATTACTTGCGTAAAAAAGATTATCTGCCGCAGTAAGAATCGGCCTGCTGAACAGCAACGTTCCAACTGGGGCAAAAGTATTGTTGTCGATAATAGTACTGTTAATGGCCAGGCTGGCATTGGCAGCCGTCAGCGCATCGTTATAGTTGCGCATCGACAAAAGTACGTCTGCCTGCACGCCATATGCAAACCCAAGACCTACGCGCATATTGTTTACCGGGACAGCCGGAAGGCTGTTTAAAGCCAGCGCAGCATTAATGTCGTCTATAATATTAGCATATACAGCGCCTACGGTACTTTTAACATTAGGTTCAGTCAGCAGATTATCCTCTTTGATATATGGAATTCCTCCGTCTGTAGCAGCCGTTGCCGGGTCGTAAGCTTTCGCATAAATGTTCACCAGCAGGTAATGCATGTAAGCGCGAATGATGTAGGCCTCAGCTTTCAGCTGGTTCGCTTTTACACGGTCACCACTGGCGTCGTCAGCATTCTTGATGACGATATTCGCCACATTATTAATAATGAAATACATTTTCTCAAACCTGCTGTCTGTAACGGCAAGGGTTTTCCTGTCAATGGTTTCGTTGTAGGTGACCAACGCATAATTCAGGTCCTTGGTTGCTCCTGTGAGGATGTTTGTCACATTGGTAACATAAGGGTAGATGTCGTTAACTAATACTTCAGCATCATTAGGATTAAATGCATCCCCCGCTGTAGTGTTAAAAGCAAGGCTGGTGGTAGCTACAGAGCCATTATACATATAATCAAAATTCAACAGCAGATCCAGATCCGATACGCGGTTGAGGATGTTTGCTCCTTTAGGAGTGATATCTGTAAATTTTGTGCAACCTGGTAAAATGAATAACAGGCAGAAACATATGGTAGAGTAGAATAAGATCTTTTTCATGTTCGTTGTTTACAAGTTGAAGTTTAAACCCATTACATAGGAAGTCGGTATTCTCGCCCCGCCGCTGCCTGTCAGAGGATTGACAGTTTCCGGGTCAACACCGACATCGTTCTTAGTCCACACCGCTTTGATATTGTTTATCTGGAATGTCAGATGCACGTTTTTGGTGCCGAACTTTTCCGTTAGCTGTTGTGGCAGCTGATAACCCAGAACGATGTTCCTGATCTTGATAAAGTCGCCTGCCCGAACCCAGGCATCGGCATACTGCAGGTGGTTTGCAGGTACAGCTGCTGACCCCGGATACTGGCTTGGCGCATATTGCCCGAAACCTGGAATGAGGGTATTTGGATTGGATGGTGTCCAGCTGTCAGCCAGGTATGCTGGCATAGAGGCATAAGAAGCACCGCTATAAATTCCAGGCACAATGGCCCGCATATATTGCCCGCCATAATAGACTGCCAGTACATTCAGGCTAAATCCTTTATAGTATACCGTATTAGTAAGGGTGATATTGTTTTTTGGATCTGTACCACCGGAAAACTGTACTGCACTTAAATCATTGGATGTCAATGCCACAGTGGTCAGCTCGCCATTTGCTTTTAAAAATTGAGGCTGGCCTACGCTGTTAAGTCCTTTATATTGCAGGGAGTACAGCGAATTGACAGGATTTCCTATCTTGTAGCCACCTTGTACCAGCTGTACCGGCGTTACAGATACCTCATCGATTTTAGTAATCCGGTTACTATTGTGGCTCATCACCAGCTGACTGGTCCAGGTTAATCCATCCTTGGCGGGAGACTTGATCCAGCTATAGCTTAAGCCTAGTTCGATACCGTTATTAACCAGATTGCCATTATTAATAATCTGGCTGGTAAAACCTTCTGAAGCATCAATCCTCACTGTAGTGAACAAATTGGTAGTGCTTTTATGGTACCAGTCCAGTGAGCCCGTCAGTTTGCCTTTAAATAAGGCGAAATCTGTGCCGAGGTTAGTGGTAGCTGTACTTTCCCAGGTAAGCAGAGGGTTCGCTGCACTGGTAACTACAGAGACAGGTAAATTGGTAACTGGGTTTGTAAGGGTAGAGTTAGCGGTCAGAAAACTGGTTGCATTTAAATTGATATTTCCGGTTACGCCATATGTTCCTCTTACTTTCAGGTAATTGATCCAGGTGTATGGCTTCATGAAATCTTCGTTAGAGGCATTCCATGATAAGCCTGCCGACCAGAGCGGACGACCCCTGAATTTTTTATCCAGGCCGAAAACATCGGCATAGTCCACCCGGTACGACCCGAAGGCGTTGTACTTGCTGTCGTAGGTATAAGTAGCATTGCCATAACCAGAATTACTGCGGTGCAGGGTATCGGTAACAAGACTTATCGGGTTATTGAGATAAGTATTATACAGGCTTAAGGGGCTAAAAGAAGGTTTAAAGGTATTTGATGTATTCTGAGAATAGGTATAGAGGCCAGGGAAGTTCACCGAGGTGGTTGACTGTGATTGTAACTGCTCATCGTAGCCTAACAATAATCCGTTTGTGCCATAAGAATGGCTCTGACGAAACTCAGCACCGCCAATCACATTGATGGCATGTTTACCAATTGTCTTCTGGTAGTTGAGCTGTGCCCGCGCTGTCCATGAGTTGTGGGTACTGTTGCTGGTAGCCAGTTTACCTCCGCTCACCGGAAGTAGTGAGGTATAGGTTACGGGCGTAGTAGCCTGTGCAGTACTATATATGTTATTCAGGTAGCGCATAATATAGCTATCTTGCTCAGAATCAGCTGAAGAATTGGTAATGCCATTTTCATACTGGAACTGCGGTGAAAAGCTAAGGCCAGGAATGATCTTTGCATTGAAATTTACAAAATACCTGGTATTGTACTGTTTGGTTATCCTTGAATCCATGCCGAGTTCATCCAAATGGTTCACTAGCATACTGTACCTCGAGGGAGAAGTGTTATAGGCATTATAATCGTCTGTTGTATAGTGCGTCCTGTTGCCGTTTGCATCCAGCAACTGCAAATAAGGCGATACATTGGTACCACTTGTGGCAAAGCTACTGCTGCTGGATTTAGAATTACCGATTATACTGTTAACTCCAAAGTCTGCATCAAGCCAGGTACTAATGTGGTAACTTCCTTTGTAGAAGATGTTTATCTGACTGGAATGTGTATTGATGATGCCCATATTATCGTTTTTGTAATTCAGTACCAGACTCGAATTATACTTGCCGCTATTGGTTCTTATCGCCACATTATATTGCTGTAATATATCGTTCAGCAGGGCATGGTCTGCATATTGTTTTCTGAAATTATTTTTTCTATAAGCAGCTAGCTGCTCATCAAGCTGACTTTGAGTGATTTTGCCCTGTGCAAGCTGGTAGTAGGCATACTGAACAGGTGTGATGGAATTCCCTTTGGTGATATTTGAGGCTGTCAGGGCTAATGAGCCAGGGCCTGCTTTATAGAATTCACTGCTAAAGAAGCTGCTTTCCAGGTCGACCTGTTGTGATGGCGACAGCAGATTGAAGTCAATATCCGGTTTTGAGGTGATTGTCACATTACTTCCTGCTTCGATGGTCGTTCCCATTCCCTTTGCCTTTTTTGTGGTCAATACTATCACACCATTTGATGCTCTTACGCCGTAAATAGCGGCTGCGGCAGCGTCTTTCAGGACAGTAATTGATTCCACATCGTAGGGATTGATATTGGCAATAGAGCCGTCAATAGGTAAGCCGTCCACTACATAAAGTACATTCCTGGTGGCATTGATGGTGCTGACACCCCTGATCTGTGTCGTTCCACGGTAATTGACCAGACCGGGAATCCTGCCTTCCAGGTTGTCGATAATGTTTGGTGTATAACGCTGTTCCAGGTCTGTACTGTTTACAGTAACAGTTGCGCCAGTCATATCTTCTTTCTTCAGCGTCTGGTAACCTGTACTAATTTTTACTTCGCCAAGCTCCATCACGGCCGTCTTCAGTGAAATATTCAGCTCGCTCTGGCTCCCGATCTTTATTTCCCTGGTTTGCATGCCTATATTACTGACAAACAGTATGTCACCTTTTACAACTTTAAGCTGATAGAAACCTTCTTTATCAGAGAATGTTCTCTTGCTGGTACCCTTAATACCGACCGTTGCGCCAGAAATACCAGCCCCCTGTTCGTCTGTTACTTTACCATGCAGTTCAATTTCTACCTGAGCAGGAGTAAGAGGGATACGCTGTGCGGATTGCTTTTTACTGGTAATAATCACCGTCTTATCCTGTATATTGTAGTATAGGGGTTGCTGGTCAAAGATTGCTTTTAATGCATCTTCTATACTTGCATCAGTAAGATGAATAGCTACCGGCCTTGCTTGCTCAAGCAGCGTTTCTGAATAAACAAAATCATATCCACTTTGTGCCCGCAATTCCTTAAACACCTTCTGAAGGGTACTGTTTTTTTCAGAAAGGGATATTTTCTGTGCGAAGCCAGCAGCGCTTACCTGCACAAGTGCAATTAAAATAATAAATGTCGTTAGCCGCATGATCAGCAGGAATTTATGGAGGTGCCGAAAGGACACATCTCTCTTTATGATGTAATTTTTATACATTTGATAAGTTTGGTTTCACGTATGCCCAGGTTTCGATTCAGGGGCATATGGTGTGTTAAGGAAGATTGATTGCTTAAATTGCCAGATGTTTAGCCGGTACGGACGCCAATCCTGCCGGCTTTTTGGCTTTGAGGTCAAGTAGTTATTTCGTCACAGTGATCCTCCTTCCCTCAACTTTAAAATGAACGTTTCCCGCCTGTTGCAAAATGCCCAGTACTTTAGATATGTTGGTAAACCTGGAAACAGAACCCCCAAATTTTTCCTTAGTGATCTCGCCTGAATACGTAATCTCTACATCATACCAGCGGGCAACCATTCGCATGATCCCATTAATATCTTCATGGTCGAACATAAACTTATTGTTTTTCCATGCCGTAACCTGCTCTATGTCTGCCAGGTAAATCCTGATAGATTTTCCTGTTACTGCTGCCTGTTTTCCTGGTAAAAGAATTGTACTGCCATTGATCCTTACAAGACCCTGCAGCAGCGTAGTTTTGATGGAAGATTCATCCGTATAGCTGTTAATATTGAAGTGAGTGCCTAATACCTGAACATCCTGACTTCCCGATTTTACGTGGAATGGCTTTTTAGGATTATGGGCAACTTCAAAATAGGCTTCACCATTTAGGCTGACTTCCCTGGTGTTTCCTGAAAAAGATACCGGATAAGTCAGCGAAGATGCCGCATTTAACCAAACCTGGGTCCCATCGGCAAGCTCTACATGATACTGTCCTCCTTTGGGCGTACTGATTGTATTAAAACTGTTCTCCGGATCTTCCTTCCCCTGGCTAGCGGAGTAAGTTATTTCCCCTTCCCGCGTCTTGTCGATCAGGGTATTTCCCTGCATGGCAATATTACCGTTAGATGAGCCATTCAAAACTACTTTCTGTCCGTTGTTCAGCGTAAGTATTGCCTTATTTCCGCCAGGTGCGATATCGCTTTTTATGTTGCCTGTAAATTGAGTGGCCTGTTGATGTTGACTAAAGTAAAAGTAAGCAGCAAAGGTAAGTATAAGCAATGCGGAGGCGGCGACCATTATTTTTTGCCATCCTATCGATTTTACAGGCTTGATTTCATTTTCAAGAGATACAATAATGGTATGCATGTCTTCACGCCACTCTTCATCCAGGAGCGGAGTACGGGAATCTGGGATATATTCATTATACCAGCTCTCTACCAGAGCACGTTCCTCTTCAGAACATCCACCATTAAGATATTTAAATATTAATTTTTCTTCCTCGGTCGTTTCCATTCTTAGAATTGCCTTAATTTGTCTATAAGACAGATGAGAAAGAATCAGGGACTAGAGGTTTTGAAGAAAAATGTTATAAAAACAGAAAAAACAGATAATTGGCAAGCCCTAATTTTATTCTCAGGATTTTTAAGGCTCCATGTACATGATTTTTCACTGTATTTTCTGAAATGCCAAGTTTTTCTGCAATTTCACGGTGCGATAGTTGATGATTTCTGCTGAGTGAGAAAACTTCCCTCATTTTTTCAGGCATGTTTTTCATCTCTTTGTCAATTATGGCTTGCAATTGGTTGGTCCTTGTGAGATGGTCAGTTTCATCGCTATAACTTTTACGATAGTCGCTTAAAGAGGTTATGTAATTTGATTTGATTTTATTCCTGGATAATATATTAAGGACCCGGTTTCGCACTGAAGAATACAGGTAGCCGGATACATTGCTTTGAAACTCCAGTGAATCGCGCTTACTCCACAGTGTACTGAAAACTTCCTGAACTGCATCCCTGGCCTCCTCACGATCCTGTAGCTTTACATACGCGTGGGTATACAACACACCTGTATAGCGGAAAAATAATTCCCGATAGGCGACATGATCATCTGTTTTAATGAGGGATACCAGGTCGAAATCGCTTAAATCGTTATACTTGGGCGGCATTTCAGTCCGAAGATAATTAAAAATCCTGTAACAGTGACCAGCCCCGAAAAGTCTGGCCGCTAAAAAACCTGGAATTCCGGCAATTTTACGATTTGGACTTTCAGTAGCAAGGAAATGGAAAACAAAACAAGGATTATGGTAGCTTAAGAATTATTTTTGAAAAGATAAGCGGATACCGGCATGAATATTTTCTCTGAAACTGGGTTTCAAAGCGGAGCAACGGTTCCGGGATTATACGGGATATATTGCTAAAATGCGGACCCGTTAATAGGTAAATCTTTTAATTTCCAGGCAGCTATTAATTTTATCTTTATAGCATTCAAAGCTGTACTGTTCCCGGTCAGTTGATAAGCTAGCTGAAGACCATTCAAAGCCCATCCATTATTTGGATTAATCACGAGATCTTTATTAAATACGGCAATAGCTTCCTTATATCTACCTGCGTTTAGCAGCACTTTTCCCAGGTAATGCCTGGCAGGCAGTGGCCAGTCGCGCGGCTCATCGTAAGTCATATTATCTTCTGCAACTACAGCTTTCTGTAAAATGAAGATTGACAGAGCATACTGTTTTTTTTCACCGGAAATAACACCTTTTAAAATAAGCTGAGCTACACCACCGGCATCATAAGCTGTACTAAAATTATCGTGCCCTGCCTTTAACGAGGTATCCTGCAATTTGGCATTCATTAGTTTCAATTCAAATTGGGCTTTTGCGGGATCGCCTTTGCCAGACCATGCCATGCCCCTGGCAAAATGTGTCAGCACTGCAGCGTAGGGCAGAGAATCCACCGGTTTTATTTTCAGGGCATCGTCCCACTTACCAAACCTGACTGCGGTTAGCCCAGGCTGCAGGAAAGCGTATTGGATATAATTACCTTCAAAGCCCTTCATCCCTAAATACATAGATGGTATGCTGTTCTGAAGCGCGTTAGCTGCCGTACTTGCAATTTGATAATTACCTGCCATCTGTGCGCAGACTATCTTCATGTGCACATTATGAGCCTGATATAATCCAAATCCATTCATCACCGGTGCGTATTGTTTTAGATAGGTGTTGAACCCCGCAATGGCCATATCATTATCCTTAATGCCGCGTTCAAAATCGCCGGTGCGTATATAAATATGTGATGGCATATGGGTAATGTGAGAAACCAGTGGCATCAATGTATCCAGTAGGTGCGCACTATTATTGGCACTTTGAGGAGTTGCGGAGCCTTCCATAGTATGGATGTAATAGTGGTTTGCACCAGGATGCCTGGGAGAAATGGCAATTGCTTTTTCCAGCAGAGTACGTATCTGTGTAGTCCATATTTTAGGTTTGAAATCGTGGTCATACAGGTCCCATGGATGCAAAAGCATCAGTGCGTCTGCATACAATGTGATCACATCTGGATTACCTGGGTATTTATTATATACCAATTGCATGGCGTTCGCATAATTGGTTCTCAACTGTTTCACACTAATTGTTGAATCCTTACTGTAACGGTACCCCATAGCGATAACCAGGTCCTTTTCCAATGGTGTACAGTTGCCTGTTAGCAGTTTACTTTCAACAGATGCTTCATATGCTCCAGTTGGAGCGACATATCCATTATCATAATTGATAGTGGGCCCCATAGCCAAAGATTTACCATACCAGGCCATCGCCGATGAAGGATCTAAATGTGTGGCCTTAGTAAAGGAGGCAATGGCTTCTATAGTGTGGAAAGAATAGTACATACTTAAGCCCTGGTCGAAATAAAACTGGGCACTATCTGACTTAGTTGTAATGCTGAACCGGTAATTGCCCCAGCCAGTTAACGCGGGAATATCAACTATAGAGTCGGCAGACAGATATAATGGGCTGCAAAAGGAAACAGGTTTATTGAACGCTTTAAAAGAAGAAACAGCTATTGGAGCTCTTTTATTGATGTTGCCTTTGTAAAAAGACTGAGCCGTAATAAATACAGTGAGCAGGACAAGTGTTCCGATTACGATAGGCTTTATTTTCATATAAGGAGAACTTAGATTGTTAATTATAAGTAAGTTATGAATTTTTTAATGAATTAAGAATATGCCCATTCCAGAACTTATGGTCTATCATTCATAAATTGACGTTATTTCGTAATCATAATTTCTCTTGTTAACACTTAATCATTTGATTTTAAGTAGTTTATTGTTTGGCTGTTTTCTTGGGTACTATGGGTAAACAGATTATAAATATGGAAACTAATTTAAATAATGACAGTTCAGGAGTTTCATTTAATCCAAATGACTTTTTGATTGTACCAGCCCGGTCTTTTGAAGATCTTAAAATTGGCGAAATTTTTCGCGCCCCAAGCCGTACACTTACAGATGCACATTCGGCAGCTTTTCAAACCGTATCCTGCGATAATCATCCTGTACATTACGATGTCGTTTGGGCACAGCAGCACGGACATAAAGCTCCGGTTGTACATGGCCTTCAGGTTTTGGCTTTTACAGCTCCGGGTGCGACTATGTTTCCTCATGTAATTGGAGAAGTATTTATTGCTTTTACAGAGCTTTCGTGTAAGTTTTTAAAAGAAGTGAATGCAGGAGATACTTTATATCCTGAACTTGAAATCATTTCTCTATCACCTCAGGGCGAAAAAGGCATAGTCGAAACGGCTGCAAGGATTCATAACCAAAACGGTGAATTGGTATTGTCCGGCACACATCAGTATCTCTTAAAAACAAAATTTCAGCCTGAAAATAAATAGTCAAACATGAAAGATATTTCGACAAGCGCCACGACTGAAAATGGCGGCGGGAAGATGACCTTTGTTTTGGTACATGGTGCCTGGCAAGCGCCCTATGCCTGGGAAATGGTGAAAGAGAACCTCCTGAAAGCCGGTTTCCGGGTATCAGTAATTCAGCTTCCCGGACATGGCCAGGATAGTACTGATCATAAAACTTTACATATGGAATCTTATGTGAAATATGTAAGCAACTCAATTACAGCGATCCGAGAGAAAGTAATACTTGTAGGCCATAGTATGGCCGGAATGATTATTTCTGGTGTGGCAGAACAAATTCCAGATTTGATTGACAAACTGGTATATATCGCTGCATATGTTCCGGTCGACGGTCAGTCTGCTTACGCACTTTCTTTGCTTGATCAGCAATCATTGCTAGGTGCCTCTTTGTTGGTATCCGAAGATCAGTCTGAATTTGATCTTATAAAAGAAGATATAGTCAACATTTTTTGTCAGGATGGTAGTGATCACGTACAGCAACTTATTCTGGAAAATTACGGACCTGAACCTGCAGCGCCATTTTCTGATCCGGTAGCTTTAAGTAATGAGCGCTTTGGCAAAGTAACTAAGTATTATATTCAAACATTAAAAGACCATGGTATTGGAAATGACCTTCAAAAAGAGATGATCGCTGCTGCGGCAATCACTAATGTGTATGCATTGAACAGTGGTCATTCCCCAGCTCTTTCGATGCCTGAGAAAGTTAGTGACATACTTAAGAAGATTGGGGAGGAAAACCCGGAACAGCACCGTTCATAATTTATAAATACTTTTTTCTTTATGAATGAAATTTAATAAAGTAGCATTCTCAATGCGTTTATACTATAATGCCCTACAACAATTAACTGTTATAGGGCATTATAGTATAAACGTATCACAAACCGATATCGGAATGCTATCTTGACTATTTAAAACGAATAAGTTAAGCCAAAGTTGTAATTGGCTGGCGCACCAGGGAACATTCTGAGATAGTCGTACCCACCAACCCAGTATTTTTTGCCTGTAATATTATTCATATTGAATTGTAATCCTATTTTGCCAACGTTATAATATAAAGCAGCATTGATCAATAAATAAGAAGGAATGGTCTGTACGTAATTTAAAGAAGCATTTCGCTTGTCTACATAATTTGAGCCGAACCCTATTCCAAGTCCTTTTAATTCACCGCGAACCAGATTGTAGCGTGTCCAGATATTTGCCAGGTTCTTAGGTGCATTTGGTTTTTGCCTGTTTAAATCTCTTGGCTCCGCACTTTCCAGTACAAGTGCTTCGTTGTATGAATACGATGCAATAATGCTCCAGTTAGGAAGGATCCTGCCGGTCACATCAAATTCAATTCCTTTAGATCTTTCTTTTCCAATCTGGCGCAGTAAATCCGGGTTAGTGCTATCGCTGGCACTTACCAGCACATTGCTTTGCTCTATTTTATAGACTGCAGTAGTAATCGTCAGCATGTCCTGAAACCAACTGGTTTTGGCGCCAAACTCGATCATATTGCTCTTCATTGGGTCAAATGGGCCACCAGCATTTGGATTGCTTAAGTTGGCTGCAGTTTGCGGGTTATAGCCTGTGGTGTAAGTACCGTAAAGATTGATATTCGGATTAACTGTATATACAGCACCCAATCGTGGCAGAAGGGCACTGGAATGTGTCTTTTTCTCAGTCGATTTTTTATAATCGTTAAAGTCTGTGTAATATTCATAGCGAAGGCCGAATAGTGCCTGGAATTTGCCGATCCTGATCTGGTCCTGGACATAGCCCGCATTCAGGTAGTAATAAGTAGGAGCGATCAGTGATTGAGTAAAGAAGTTCTTGCTGTCATCCTGGATCCTTTGTGAATTAAGGACATCATTTAAATTGAAACTGGGAACATTAGGTACTGGTATACCATTTTTATCCAACAGATAATCGGCTTTAACTGTGGTAGTGCCTGTGTTCGATTTATTTCTATACCCATTTGCAGTCAATTGAGAACCACCAACAGGGATCTTTTCACTTCCATAATCTGCTCCTGCAACAATGGTATGGCTAAATGCTCCGGTGGTAGGCGTATAAGTAAAGTACCCTGATGCATTATCGATGAAACGTTCCCGTTTCCTGATAAACATCTGCATGGCTACGAGGTTGGCAATCGGCTGTCCTGCTGCGTCAATTGCATTGCTGTTCGCACTGCGATGTTCATATAAATCCTCCCTGTAACCTGTTTTTAAGTAAGCGGCATTAAAAGTCAGCTTCTCGTTAAACTGGTGGGTCAGAGAGAAAGAGACATTATAGGTTTTTTCATACAGGTGATCGTCTGCTGTATTTAATGCCAGTGTAATAGGAGAGGAGGAGAAGTCGATAGGAGTAGTGGCCGAGCCGATAAACGACTGCCCTCTATCTAATCTGCCTTTTGAATCGGTATACACCATATCAAAATTGATGCGCGTTCGCTTTGAAGGAAGAAACGATAATGAGGGGGCTATAACGATGTTTTTATCGTACTGCAGATCACGAAAGGAATCGGCATCTTCATAGCCAAGGTTCAGTCTGTACAATAAAGTGCTGTCTTTTGTTACAGGACCTGTAAAATCAGTCAGCACTCTTAAATTGTTATAACTGCCCAGATTAATGCTGATTGATTTACGTTCTTCATCGAGTGGTTTCTTTGTTACCCGGTTTAAAACGCCGCCTGGCCTTGCGTTTCCATACAATGCTGATGAAGGGCCTTTTAAAACTTCTACACGTTCAAGGTAATTCGCCAGTGATTGTTTCCAGAAACCAGAGCTGGTTCTCAGTCCGTTTAACAATTGTGTTCCCGTATTTCCTTCTACTCTGAAGCCCCTGATAGTGATGTCATCATAGGTGGTAAATTGGTTTACACCGCTAAAATTTTTGAGCACTTCACCTACACGCATTAATCCCTGGTCGGCAATCAGTTCTTTACTTGCATAAGAAACAGATTGTGGAAGGTCTTTTAAATTAGTCTGTGATTTACTGCCTATGAATGTTGCGGTAGTTTTGTAAGTTTTTTCTTTTCTACCGGTAATTTCAACCTGTTGCAAGGCCTCATCGGATGAGGTCAGTTCAATGTTAAGTTTCAGCGTTTGATCTGCTTTCAGGTTCACCTTTCTGGTAGAGGTATTGAAACCGATTAAACGGAATTTCAGGGTGTAATTACCCGGGCTAACGTTGAATTTAAAAAAACCTGCAGCACTGACCGGGTATGATGCGTTTGTTTCCTCTATCTGTACTATTGCTCCTGGAAGTGGCTGCCTGTTGTGATCCAGTAAATAGCCCTCTATATTTCCTGAAGATTTGCTTTGCTGAGCCTGAGTATAAAAGGGGCTGACTAAAAATAAGAGTAAAATAAGAAGTTTAGAAAAGTCAAGTTTATTCATCTGTGTTATTTAGATTAATTATCAATTGAGGGCGAATGTAAATAATAATTTCAATTTGTGGCAGCTAAAAAGCCTTTTAAATGTTTAAACATCTTAATCTAAAGCTAAATCACTTTGTATGAGTTCAGTTGGCTGACCAGCCAATACGAGGGGAAAGGTAATTCAGTGTTTAAACTGGTCAGATAGGTTTATGAATTCGTAAAATTATGATATATCGCCAGTCACAATGGTTCGTGTTGTTTGTATCTAATTGATGTATAGTTGTTTAATTGCTGGTATCGCTTTTGCGGTTCTTTAATTAAAAGAACGGTATGGAAGACAATCAGATCTTAAATCACATTAAAAGCTTGACTGAAACTGAAGAAAAGCTTTGGAGCAATGAAAATCTTTCTGATGAAGAGGTAAATAAACTGCACAAGATCAAACTTGAACTTGATCAATGCTGGGATTTGCTGAGACAGAGGAGAGCATTACGGGATGCAGGGAAAAACCCGGATAAAGCTGAAGAAAGAGATATTGATACTATTGAGAATTACAAGAAATGAATTTGAGGGCATCCTGTTAGCAATACCGGTAACTAGTAAATAGAATTCAAAAGGTTAAACAATGGAAACTACCAAAACAATATTACGTATCCTAACGGTTTATGGTAACGCCGAGTCGAGGGATGCATACGTAATCAGAGATTTTCTTAAACGGAGTGTGGTCACATTTGAATGGGTTCCTATTGCTGATATGGCGGCGTTCATTAATATATTTCCTGAAGTATACGTTGTTGAAGGACAAAATTTGCCTGCGGTTAAATTACCGGACGGTAATTTCATTTTTAATCCAACTGTAGAAGATATTGCCTGTAATTTAGGATGGATTACAAAGCCTAAGCTTAAGGAGTATGATATATCTATTTTTGGTGGGGGACCAGCAGGATTGAGTGCTGCGGTTTATGCCGCTTCTGAAGGGTTAAGTACTGTGCTGGTTGAGCGGGAGGCCATTGGGGGGCAGGCAGGAACGAGTTCTCTTATCGAAAACTATCTGGGATTTCCCGGTGGTATTTCCGGTAATGACCTTGCCGAAAGAGCGAGACAGCAGGCTGTTAAGTTCGGGGTTGACATACTTTTAATTCGGAAAAGTGTTAAAGCACAATTTATAGATCAAAAGCTACATGTTGATTTTACCGACGGCAACAAAATTATTGCCAGGTCGAACGTCTCAGCTACTGGAGTAGAATACCTGAGACTTGATATTCCGGATGAAGATAAATACCTCAACGCTGGTATTTATTATGGAGCCGGGGCAAGTGAAGCTTTCCTATGTGCCAATCAGCATGTGTTTGTAGTAGGTGGTGGAAATTCTGCCGGACAAGCTGCGCTCAATTTTTCCAAACACGCCAAAAAAGTAACGATGATCATCAGAGGTAACGACCTGGCTGCATCGCTATCCTACTACTTGCTTGATCGTATCCAACAGAAGAAAAAGATAGAAGTACTGTTTAATTCGCGCATCACCGCTGTTGATGGTAATAATTCCTTATCGGAAATCACAGTCTCCAATTCCGTTACGCAGGATACTACCGTTTATAAAGCGAAGTTTGTTTTTGTTTGTATAGGCGGCAAGCCGAATACCAGCTGGGCAACTGACACCGCTATTGTTCGCGATGATGCCGGATATTTTGTGACCGGCGGTGATCTTTATCGCCCTCCTTTTGATAAAAAATGGGATAAAAGTTTTAATCCGGCTTTTTTAGAAACCAGTGTGCCAGGTTGTTTCGCTGCTGGCGACGTGAGGCACAATTCTGTAAAAAGAGTAGCTTCGGCTGTGGGTGAAGGTGCTATGGCTGTAACTTTCGTACACCGTTATCTGCATGACACCTATTAATTCGTAAACCATATAGCGCCAACTGGAGTAAAGCGTATTAATGCGCTAGCTCCAAAAGACCACAACTTTTTTTGTTGGTAAATCTCAACAAGTAACCTGAAGGCGTCTCCAGATAGTTAAGAACGTTAGTACAGTTTATTTCGTATCAAAACCGGTAGCACAGAAAAAGGGTATCCCCAATTTGGAAATACCCTTTTTCTGCCGCTTATTTTTAAATAATTGATTTACACTTAAGATTGGATAAAAGCTAAGATATCAGCATTGATAGTTGCTGCTTCTGTAGTTGGCATTCCATGAGGAAAACCTGGATAAGAAATCAGTTTTCCATTTTTTAAGAGCGCCGCCGCTTTAGGTGCTGAGATTGGATAAGGCACAATTTGGTCATCTTCACCATGTAATACCAATACCGGGATATCAACACTTTTCAGATCTTCAGTAAAATCAAATTCTGAAAATGCCTTGATACCATCATAATGTGCTTTAATTCCACCCATCATGCCCTGACGCCACCAGTTATCCCTGACTCCCTGTGATATTTTTGCACCTTCACGGTTATACCCGTAGAAAGGAGTTGTGAAATCCTCGAAATACTGGACTCTGTTCGTGGCTGTGTTTAAACGGATTTCGTCGAAAACAGACATAGGTACGCCTTCAGGATTACTGTCGCTTTGCACCATTATAGGTGTAACTGCGCTAACTAATACTGCTTTCGCTACACGGTCTTTGCCATATTTTGCAGTGTAATGAATAACCTCGCCTCCTCCTGTGGAGTGGCCGATGTGTATCGCATCTCTTAAGTCAAGGAATTCCGTTAATTCAGCTACATCGGCTGCATACGTTTCCATGTCATGACCTATAGAACCCTGACTTGATCTTCCGTGTCCTCTGCGGTCATGTGCAATTACCCTGTAGCCTTTGTCAAGGAAAAACATCATTTGTGCATCCCAGTCATCACCTGATAATGGCCATCCATGATGAAATACGATAGGCTGTCCTGTGCCCCAATCTTTGTAATAAATTTCAGTTCCGTCTTTTACTGTGATTTTCATGTTTTTGTTTTTTAATTAATATAAGCTCCAATTAAAACTTGATTATATTTAACCTTTCAGTCCAATGATTTTATGTATTGCCAATTCAAGGCATTGATCTGATTCTAATTCCAATAATCAGTGTCGAACACTTACATGCTATTAATATGCCATATCTTAAATACTTGTTAGTCAGTTGTATATGTCGTATGTCGACTTTTTTAGTTTACTATATATCGTCAATTTATGTTTAGGAAACCATTTTTCGGGAATATAATTGAGCTTTGGGTACCGCAATAACTGGTTGGATTTATCTATTTTATCATTAAAAGGTGTAAAAATTATGCGGGCAGTAAAATGAAACGTTGGATCAATAACAACATCCAATAGATACCGCTCATTAAATAGCTGTAGCTTAAACAATCAAAGTACTGATTTTGTTGGTTTTTATGCGTTTCGCCCAGGAAAATATTATGAAATTGGATGATGGGATAAATCCGAAATGAATTTCAGGTAACTGCCAAAGGAGCTTGGAAATAGCCATAAATCACGGTGGACTCCCTTTATATGTCCCCCATCTACATAAATAGCGATGAATTGATAACCAGGTGCCAGCATTCGTTAAATGCTTTAAAGAAAAGAGTTAAATCTGCAGACCTTCAAAAACCACACATCTTATTGCATTTTAACCACTATATAGCTATAGGGTGCTAACACAACAGTCTCTGTCATTTTATAGGGTACTCCCGTAAATGCATTGATCCATTTTGAGCTGCTTAGTTTTTTGGGAATAGTAAATTCAATCTGCTTGTTCCTCAGATTTGATAGCACAAAAATAGTATCATGGCCCTTTGCTTTGGTAAAAGCGCAGATATCGTCTGTACTATAGGTTTTGACTTCATCACTTCGCAGGGCTTCACAACTGTTCCTTAGGGCAATAATTTTCTTATATTCCGCAGTGATGCCGGGATTCAGGCTCCAGTCTATTTTGCTGCTGGTGAACGGGAAAACCAGCTTAAATGGTGTACCAACTTCCTGCCCATTGTAGATCATGGGAATGCTGTTCATATAAGCAGCTACGACAAACGCTGCCATAGCTCCTTTTTCACCACCAAAGAGATCTTCTGGTGTTCCGTCAGATCCGTTTACATCATGATTAGTTGTATATCTGACAATCTGCTGCCCATTGGAAGCTCCCTTATGGTCAGAAATATTGAGGCTGTCAATAGATTTTACCGACTTGTTTTTGGAATAGATGGCTTTCAGGTTTTCGAAGAATGCAAAGCCGAAATTATAATCAAAGCCCGCTTTATACTGATCACTTCTTTTACCTTCAGCTAAGAATAGTAATTGATGATCGGGGATGCTCCTGAGCGCAGATATTGCCTGTTTCCAGAAATCAAATGGAGGCCCGTCGGCATAATCGCAGCAGAAGCCATCAATATTTGCATTCAATACCCAATATTTCATTGATGAGATCATCTCAGCCCTCATCTCCATATTCTTATAATTCAGTTGCGCTACATCTACCCAACCGGTACCCGGGGGACTAACGATGTTTCCTGTGCTGTCCTGTAAATACCACGACTTATTCTTAATCCAGCTATGATCAAATGAAGTATGATTGGCGACCCAATCCATTAGTACAGCCATCTTTTTTGCATGGATGCTGTCGATAAGCGCCTTCAGATCTTCCAAATTTCCAAACTCCTCGTTTACCTGTTTGTAATCTCTGATGCAATAGGGTGAATTCACAGAATTCACTTTACCAATAGGGTAGGTAGGCATCAGGTAGATCACATTCACACCCAAATTTTTTATAGAATCAAGCCTTGGCAAAATCCCTTTCAAATTGCCTTTTTCACTAAATGCCCGGATATTGATCTGATATAATATTGCATCGCTCCGTTTGGGTATATAGGATCTGCTTTGCTGCGCAAAAAGTGTACCTGCTGAATGGAAATATACGAGCAGTATGACTATAACTATTGGTAATCTTTTCATAACAAATTATTTGGTTTTGATGAATGCAAAGTACGATTCATCAAAATCAAATAAAGTGCTGTAAATATCTATATAGAAATATTTTTATCTATATTCAGTTAATGGTCTGTTATTAAGATATTTGTGTCTGTGTGTTGGTGTTGAAAATATGGATTAAAATAGCCAGGATGTAGTCACCTAAGGTATTAAATGATCTGAACGAAGTTCTTCAAACAGATCAAAAAATGATTCTTTTGTGCTTTGATAGCAGGTAAAGCCTAACTTCCTGCTTTTCGACATGTCTGTCATGACCTCTATAGGGCGCCCTAAATCTAAATCAGTATGCCATGCAGAAGCGAGACGGTTCAGGTCTTGCTCTTTCAGTCCATAACGTAGTGCAATATCCTTCCAAAGTGCAGTGTCGCCGGCAATTTCTGTTTCTAACGGATGAATAGTGCCGTCAAATCCTTTTGCCTCCACTCCAAACCAGTCCGCCAGTTGTTGCCATAGCCAACTCCATCTGAATACTTCACCATTGGTAATATTGAATGCTTCATTGTGTGCAGCTGCTGTAGTTGCTGCCCAAATCATGTGCTCTGCCAATATCCGGACATCAGTTACGTCAGACAGGCCATGCCATTGTTCGGCGGAGCCCGGCCAGATAAACTGGCGGCCTGTCTCTTTACAGATGGATGCGTAAGCCGCTAAAGTACTCCCCATATTCATTATATTACCAACGGCCTTTCCAATGACAGTATGTGGGCGGTGGATACTCCAGGTAAAACCATCACGCGCGGCGGCGGCATACACTTCATCTTCCTGTGCGTAATAGAAGTTTTCGATCTCCAGCCGGGGATGTTCTTCGCGCACAGGTGTTTCAGGCAAGGTGCCTGCTTTGGCGTAAGCATCAAAAGGGCCAAGGTAATGTTTCAACCCTGTTACCAGTGCTACGTGCTGTACAGATTTTTTTGGCGACAAGACTTGTAACAGGTTGCGTACCATCGCGCTGTTCACCCGGATATTCTCTGCTTCTGTTTCATTACGCATCCAGCTCGTAAGAAAAACGTGAGTAGGTGCAATATTTTTAAGTGCTGCTTCCAGGCTTTCTACCTGAAGCAAGTCGGCCGCCACAGGGTGCAGACCTTCAACTGATTGGTTAGGATTACGTGCCAGGCCGTAGGTTGTCCAGCCCTTGGATATAAGTTTCTCAGCAAGATTACTACCTGTAATGCCACTCGATCCTACAACTAATGCAATGTTTGTCATGTCTGTTGAATTATTAGATTTAAATATTATTATCTGCTCTCTTTTTGAGATGGTTAGATTGTCAGGTTATCAGCGAATCGCCGACTGAAGCAATATAGATCCATCTTCATTGTTAACAGTACCAAAGGTAAAGGCGCCAAAATAACTGACAGTTGATTTACAACAAGAAATAAACTTGATCTGGATCAAGCGTGATTATTTGCGTGACGCCAGATTCTTCTTTATCCGGCTTAAGGTTTCCGGCGCCAGTCCCAGGTAGGAGGCGATTAAGTTTTGGGGAATCCTCTGAATAATCTCCGGATTGCGTTCTGCAAGCTGAGTATATTTTTCTTCTGCTGTATGCGTAATTGAGCTCATCAGCCTTCGCTCTTTGGTTACAAGGCTGTTCTGAAAAAGAATACGGAAGTAGCGGTCCATTATCGGGACTTTCAGCGTCAGTGCTTCAAAATCCGCCGGGGTAATCATCAGCAGTTCTGAATCTTCTATGGCATCTATGTTAAAAACAGCCTTTTCACCGGATGAAAAACTGGATATATCAGAAATCCACCAGCCTTCCCATGCAAACACTATCATATGTTCATCGCCCTTTTCATCAATGTTGTAAGATCTGAGCAGGCCTTTTCCTACAAAAGACATGTATTTACACACGTCTCCTTCCTGGAGCAGGTACTGTCGCTTTCGCAGTACTTTATGAGAAAAGAAGGATTTGATAATATCCATTTCCTCCACGGTCAATGAGACCTTGTCAAGAATATGAGAAAAAAGAACTTCAAACATTACAATTGTTTTGAGGGATATACGCTCTAAAAGAGGTAGCCAAATATAAATTCTTTTTTCAGATTATTTGTAGACTAACTTTTCCGTTCTGTATAGGAAGTTTTATACAGGCATTGGTGCGGTTGCCAGCAAAATGCCCTGCGTTGAGTCGGTTGATTTGTAAAGTTAACTGCAACCTTTTTAAATTGCATCAGAAGGAAATTTTATAACTTGTTTACATTATATTTGGCGATTAAACTGGTTTGTATTGAAAAGAGCTAAATTGTACAAGAATATTCAGGAAACTGTTTCCCTATTCGGTATAGACTGGAAGTTACCCTATTATATTTCCACCGGAAATCCTTTACACAAGCTGCCTCATCATTCTTTTCTGACCGACTATTTTGTTATTGGCATCTGTGTTAAAGGGCAGGTCTCTATTGAATTTGACGGTAATATACATATGATTTCAGCCAATGAATTGCTCGTACTTGCACCTGCCAATATTCTTCATTTTTTATCCGTTTCTGATGATTTCAGATGTGTAGTCCTGTTTTTTGATAAGTATTACCTATTGAAAAATCTCAACGACCCCTTTATTTTAGAAAGATTAAATTTCTTTAAGGGAGGACGAAATACTCTGTTGAAGCTGGACGAAGATGAAACAAGCAGGTTCATCGGTATTTGTGATACCATAAAGGAAAAAATAGCCTCGGATAAATATTATAAAGATGAAATGATCAGGACACTTATCTTTTACCTTTTACTGGAAACTGCCGAAATACACAAAATACATTCCATGCCCCAGTCGCCTATTGCATCCAGGAGTGAAGATCTTTACTTCAAACTTATCGATCTTATAAAGATCAATATCCAGCAGCACAGAGATGTAAAATTCTATGCAGAACAGCTATTTGTCTC
>JAATFQ010000093.1 GCA_015655115.1 Sphingobacteriales bacterium | reverse complement strand
TGATGAATGCGTTTCATGTTCTGTATAATCCTTTTGTATTAATTAAAGAAATTAGAAAAATGTCACAACAATATAAAGCGGTAAACTGGAATACTCCAGAAAATGATTATGCAGGTATGTTCTGGGAGCAGAACTTACGCCAGTTCTGGATAGATACGGAATATATCCCTTCAAAGGATATTGATAGCTGGAAGTCGCTTACTCCGGAAATCCAGGAGGTGTATAAAAAAGCACTGGGTGGACTGACGCTGCTGGATACTTTGCAGAGCCATACAGGAATGCCTAAGCTGTTGGACCATATCGACGGACTGCAGAATAAAGCTGTTCTTTCTTTCATGTGCATGATGGAGTCTATCCATGCCAAATCATATTCCACGATCTTTACTACTGTAAACAGTACTCCGGAGATCAATGAATTGTTTGAGTGGGTAGAGAACAATAAACTGCTGCAATTTAAAGCTTCGACGATAGATAAATATTACAGACAGCTGGATGCGCAATCGGTGTCTGATGAGGTATTGTTCATGGGACTGGCGGCATCAGTACTGCTGGAATCTTTCTTGTTCTATAGTGGCTTTTTTATGCCCTTATGGTTATCCGGACAAGGGCAGATGGTGGCAAGTGCTGATATCATCAAAAAGATTGTAGCGGATGAGTCTATTCACGGTGTGTTTGTAGGCTTGCTGGCGCAGGATGTATTTAAGAAGTTGCCTGATCCTGAAAGAAGCAAAGCCGAAATGGTAGCTTTATTAATGGAGCTGTATGAGAATGAGCTAAAGTATACGGATGAGTTGTATACTGAGGTGGGCTTAACGGCAGAGGTGAAGGAGTATGTACGTTATAATGCAAATAAGGCAATGATGAACTTAGGATTTCAGGAGATCTTTGAAGTGAAACCTATCAATTCTATTGTGCTGAATGGCTTAAACGGCGATACTACTCAACATGATTTCTTCTCTAAGAAATCTACGAATTATGAGAAAAGTACAGAGGTAATCTATCTGCATGATGAGGATTTCCAGATGGATGCGCACCCGGTATTCTAAGGAATCTGATTAAATAATTAAAGGGGCCGCATCCATTTTGTGTTACGGTCCCTTTTTGGTTTATTAAAAGATCAGGTTCTCTGGTGATTGCAATTATCAATGCACAAGTGTTCAATTGATATTCTAATTGAGATGATATCGGCTTGTGCCTCCTTTGTATAATCAAATATAAACTTAACTTTTTTGCTTAGAGGTAAGTAGTTTAAAACCTTCTCTAATTAAACAGCCTGCTTAAATTAGGCTTAATCCCAAAAGTAACTGGTACAGCATTGAAATGGTGATTCTGGATCTCACCAAGGCCATGCATAAAGCTGGATTCAATAAACAGGTTGGCACCGCCTATGTTATATTCTATGCCTGCTCCTGGTTCTATAATGCCGATATGGTTGGTTTTGTTATTTAGTGTAGCAATATTGCGCTTTGTATCTATTTTTGCCCTGGGGGTGAGGATAAAGCCTCCGCCTGTGCCAACAAAGCCATAGAAGGCAAACTTGTTAATGATTTTCCTGTACCCCAGTGCCAGGTTGATCAGGTAGGTGGTAGCTCGTCCTCTTTGTAATAAGTTCGCATAGCCAGCCTCTGGATAGATCTCATCATATCCGAATACATGGAGGCTGACCTTTGGGTAAAGGAATAAATGATCATTGCCAATGCCAACATTTGCTCCTAGAGTAGTAGAAAACTTCGGGCGCATGAAGTCGCTTGTAGAGCCTACAGGAAATGAAAATCCGGCACTGCTCATGGTGTAAAATTTATCGGACCTGCCAGGGATTAACTGGGCTTTGCAAAGGTGGCTAAAACTTAAAAAAAGAAGTAACAGGAGGGTGTTGATTTGGAAGTTTTTCATTTATAGGATTGAGGCGCAAATGTACAACTTCGGTAAAGATTAATGCATATATTTAACATTCTTGCAGACGATAGCGGAAGTTTTTTTCTGATTACAATCATCGTTGATATTGCTCCATATACCTTTTAATTCCAGCAAACAGTATAATATTTGGCACTTTTTGCCTGCCAAACATTATATTGTTAATGTATATAACTATCTGTTTTTCAATTATTATAATAGAATTGTATTAAAGTTTAACTTCTTTTATTAGTCTATGTTGAGCTTAAAAATAGTGTTATTTGCAGAATAAAATTCTGAAATATCAAAAATAACACAGTATTTCAGTTAGTTACGGCTGTTGTTTTAATTCAATACTGCTGTCTGTTGTATGCGGCAGAGAAATCTGTCCTCATGGTTTTAAATCTTTCAATTACTGTAGCAATAAACGCTTCATCGAGGATCTGAAAAATCTCATTAGCTCCTCCTCCGCTAAGATCCAGCTCGGATAATTTATAACTTTGTTCAAGTGCTCCCTGTTCAAATTTGACTATATATTTCTGGTTCATATTGAAAAGGGTGATCTTGCATTCCGGATGTGGCAGTTCTGCTATTACTCTCATGTGTATTGGTAAGTTGTGATGGGATTAAATATGTTAAATTGTCAAACTTACTGAATTTATTAATGCTTTTACATCTGCATGGTGGCAATGATCTTTCGATTCCTTAATTTAGCATTTTAAAAAAAAACACACATGGCTGAAGATTTGAATATTTTAAGAAGTGAAAGCAAGGAGGAGCAGTACAGATCGTTAGTTCCTCAGATCAAAGCACTGATTGCCGGGGAAGATGACTTGATTGCTAATCTTGGTAATATTACAGCGGCGCTGAAAGAGCAGTTTGGCTGGTTGTGGGTTGGCTTTTATATTGTAAAAGAAGATGAACTGGTTTTAGGCCCGTTTCAGGGGCCTGTAGCCTGTACACGCATTCAGAAGGGTAAGGGTGTTTGTGGTACGGCATGGGCTAAGGCAAAGACGATGATCGTAGATGATGTTGACGCTTTCCCCGGACATATAGCCTGTAGCTCTGCTTCTAAGTCGGAGATCGTATTGCCTGTGATTAAAGGTGATGTTGTAGTAGGGGTGCTGGATGCAGACAGTGAGTACCTGGCTCATTTTGACGCAACAGACGAACAGTACCTGAGCAAGATCATTGCGCTGCTACTGCTGAATTAAATGCCTGTATTTATTGTATGTGCTGGTTTGATATTTAATTAAAATATGATTTTTGAGAATAATTTGACATTTGCCGCATCCCTGGATGCGCAAGATCCATTAGCTAAATTCAGGGCTGATTTCCATTTTCCTAATAGCAATGGAAAAGAGTTTATCTATCTGTGTGGAAACTCTTTAGGTTTGCAACCTAAATCTGCACGTGAAGTAGTGGAGTTGCAACTGAACAACTGGCAGAACCTGGCTGTCGAAGGTTGGTTTGAAGGCGATAGCCCATGGATGTTCTACCATAAAGAGCTGAAAGAACTGATGGCGCCAATTGTTGGCGCACTGCCTGCGGAGGTTTGCCCAATGAATACGCTTACAGTTAACCTCCATCTGCTGATGGTGAGTTTTTACAAACCGCAGGGCCGCAGATTTAAGATCGTGATGGAAGCAGGTGCTTTTCCTTCAGATCAGTATGCTATTGAGTCGCAGGTTCGGTTTCATGGATATGATCCTGCAGAATCCATTATCGAAGTGGCTCCTAGAGCTGGTGAGTATACCTTAAGAACTGAAGATATCGAAATGGTAATCGCAGATAATGCTGCGGATATTGCCCTGGTGCTTTTTGGTGGGGTGAACTATTTCACTGGCCAATGGTTCGATATGCCGGCTATTACCACTGCCGGGCATGCTGCGGGTGCAATAGTGGGGTTCGACCTCGCGCATGCTGCAGGAAACGTCCCATTGTCACTCCATGCCTGGGATGTTGATTTTGCCTGCTGGTGTTCTTACAAATATCAGAACGGTGGCCCTGGTGGTATCAGCGGTATATTTGTTCATGAACGCCATTTTTCGGATACTACACTGAACCGCTTTGCGGGATGGTGGGGGTATCAGGAGGAGCAGCGCTTTAAAATGGACAAGGGCTTTGTGCCGGAGCGCGGTGCGGACGGCTGGCAGGTGAGCTGTACACAGGTAATGCCGATGGCTTTGTACCATGCCTCGCTGCTGATCTTTGAAGAAGCTGGCTTCATTTGCCCTCTCCGAACTAAAAGTGAAACTTTAACTGCTTATTTGATCTATATTGTAAATGAAGTAAATAAGTTGTTGGGAAAGGACCTTTATCAGATTATTACGCCCTCGGCTGCAGCAGATCGTGGTGCCCAGGTTTCTATTATTGCAAAGGAAAATGCGAAACTTATATTTGACGAATTGGTGGCTAATCAGGTATTGGGCGACTGGCGTGAGCCGAATGTAATCAGGCTGAGTCCGGTTCCGCTATATAATTCTTTTACGGATTTATTCAAAACCGGAGAGCTGTTACTGCGCATTAGTAAGGAGGTTGCAGGATGATTAATTATAATCCCAAGGATTGGGTAACCTTTATTTTTCATGTACATAAGTCAGATACTATAAGGAAGTTATGGCCTCTGATGTTGAGTGTTTCTATATATTCTGGTGTCATCGCCTTTTTAGAGCTGCACTTTCTGAAGCTCTCAGATTCCAGCTATGTAAAGAATATAGGTATGATGCATAACCTGCTGGGTTTTGTAATTTCCATGCTGCTTGTTTTCCGGACCAATACGGCATACGACAGGTGGTGGGAAGGGCGCAGGCTGCTCGGTTCGCTTACTAATGTTAGCCGCAACTTCGCCATTAAACTGAAGTCGCTCAGGCTTGCTTCCGTTGATACGGAGTTTTTCAGTTACGCTATTCCGAAATATGCTTTCGCACTTAAAGAGCATCTTCGCGAAAAGCAGTACTTTGGAAAAAACAGCCTGCTGATCGAAGTGGATGGTGGTAAGCATATCCCTAACCAGATAGCAGGAAGTATCTCCGGCAGGATATACGAGCTGGTTGCCGCAGGTGCTATTTCTCAGGAGCAGCTGATTATACTGAGTGGAGATATGAGCCAGTTTACTGATATCTGCGGTGGCTGCGAACGGATCAAAAAGACACCGATCCCTTACTCATACAGTGCTTTTATCAAGAAATTTATTTTTATCTACGTAATCACACTTCCATTTGGCTGGGTCTTTAGCCTGAGTTACTTTGTGATCCCTATTGTGCCTTTCATTTTATATGTACTGGCCAGTCTGGAGCTGCTGGCGGAAGAGATTGAGAATCCTTTCGGTTATGATGCCAATGACCTTCCTGTGGATGAGATCTGCGATAACATCGAAAAGCACGTGGAGGAGATTTTAGCCTAGTGGGGGGATTTTAACATTATGATGTATATCGCTTTTCATCCGCTATACGCACACCCTTTGCCCGAAGGTCACCGCTTTCCGATGCTGAAGTATGAGCTGATCCCTGAACAGCTGCTGTATGAGGGGCTGATTACGGAGGCAGATCTGTTTTCACCTGAACGGGTGGACGAAGAGATAGTGCTGCTTTCGCATGATGCTGCATACTGGACGCAGCTGCGGGATCTGACATTGCCATATAAAGAACAGCGGCGGGTGGGCTTTCCGCTCTCTGCGCAGCTGATAGAGCGCGAACTTAGGATTGCGCAGGGTACTATAAATGGCGCGCTGCATGCCCGACAGTTCGGGATTGCCTTTAATGTGGCTGGAGGTACGCACCATGCCGGGTCCGGTTGGGGGGAAGGTTTTTGTCTCCTGAATGATCAGGCTATTGCTGCCAACTATTTGCTGGATAGAAAATTAGCCGAACGTATATTAATCATTGATTTAGATGTGCATCAGGGGAATGGCACTGCCGAGATTATGGCTGATGAGCCACGTGTATTTACTTTTTCCATGCATGGCGAGAAAAATTTCCCGTTCAGAAAGGAACAGTCTGATCTGGATGTCGGATTGGATGATGGGCTGGGCGATGCGCAATACCTGGAAATCCTCGGCATACATCTTCCCGCATTGATTATGAAACATCAACCGGATTTTGTCTTTTATCTGTCCGGCGTCGATGTGCTGGCGAGCGATAAGCTCGGTAAGCTGTCCCTCAGCAGGGAAGGCTGCAGGGAGCGCGACAGGATGGTGCTGCAATGCTGTAAAGATCATGATTTACCTGTGCAGGTGAGTATGGGCGGTGGATATTCTCCCGCTATTAAAGACATTGTTGACGCGCATTGCAACACGTTCAAATTGGGACTGGATCTGTTTGGCGATGAGGCATATGCGGCGGACCGCTAAAATTAAACGCCTGCAAAATGTAGATTTCTTGCCCGATTTCAGATTATTATGATGAAATTTAACGCTTCTACTTTGGAGATATTTGATGAAGATTGTAATTGCAGAAAAGCCATCCGTTGCACGTGAATTAGCGAAAGTATTTGGGGCTACAACAAAAAAAGATGGATATATTGAAGGTAAAGGCTATTCTTTTACCTGGGCCTTCGGCCATCTGCTGCAATTGGCACCTCCTCAGGAATATGGCTTTATCGGCTGGCGCAGGCAGCATTTACCAATGCTGCCGCAGAAGTTTAAGCTGGCTATCCGCAAAATTAAAACTAAAGACGGACTGGTGGAAGATCCGGGAGTGAGGAAACAGCTGGATATCATCAAGAAGCTGTTTGATGAAGCGACAGAGATTATTGTGGCGACGGATGCCGGGCGTGAGGGAGAACTTATTTTCCGTTATATCTATTATTTCCTGAAATGTAAAAAACCGTTTAAGCGGCTGTGGATCTCTTCGCAGACTGATGAAGCAATTAAAGAGGGGTTCAGGAACCTGAAACCGGGAACGGATTACGATACGCTGTTCAACTCTGCTCATTGCAGGTCGGAATCTGACTGGCTGGTGGGCATGAATGCCACACAGGCACTGAGTATTTCTGCCGGAGCAAGATCGGTATTGTCGCTCGGCAGGGTGCAGACACCTACGCTGGCCATGATCTGCTCGCGTTTTCTGGAAACGAAGAACTTTGTGCCTCAGCTGTATTACCAGCTGGGTATCCAGCTGGATAAGGATGGGGCCTTGTTTAAGGCTGTATCTAATGTGAATTTTAATGTGAAAGAAGAGGCGCAAGCCTTATTTGATAAAATTGAAGATGTGCCGTCGGGTTTCCCCAACGGGGGACAAATTTTGGATGTGGAAGCAAAACCACGAAAGGAGCCGCCTCCTTTGCTGCACGATCTGAGTAGCCTGCAGCAGGAAGCGAATAAACGTAAGGGCTATACCGCGGATCAGACATTAAACCTGTTGCAAAATCTATACGAGAGTAAATTGGTTTCCTATCCGCGGACAGGGAGCCGGTATATTGGCGATGATGTGTTTGCAGGTGTGCCTGCACTGATTTCACAGCTGGCTACACATCCTGATTTCGGAAAGCAGGCGGAATACCTGCAGACTGTTCCGCTGAATAAGCGAAGCGTGAATGGGAAAAAAGTGACGGATCACCACGCAATTTTACCTACAGGAGTGGCGCCTTATCATTTAGGCAGTGATAAACAGGCTATTTATGATATGGTAGTGGGACGTATGCTGGAAGCTTTTCACCAGGAATGTGTTAAAGAAGTCACCAAAATCACGATCTTTTCGGGATCTGCTTTCATTGCGAACGGTACTGTGATCAGGTCGGCCGGCTGGCGTGCTGTGCTCAATGATAAAGAAGACGATAAGAAAGATGAAGATAACCCCTCACTGCCGAAAGTGAAAAAAGGGGACCTGCTGCCAATTGTGGAGAAGGCCTTGCTTGAAAAACAAACGAAGCCCAAGCCATTGTACAATGAAGCTTCTCTTTTAAAAGCGCTGGAGACTTCAGGTAAAGAAATTGAAGATGAAGAGCTTCGCTACGCAATGAAGGACAGTGGTTTAGGTACTCCTGCTACTCGTGCTTCGATTATTGAAACCCTGATTACCAGGGAATATATTATGCGTGAAAAACGAAATCTGGTGCCTACATTTAAAGGCCTTGCAGTATATGATGTGGTGAAAGACCAGAAAATTGCGCAGGCAGAGCTAACGGGTTCATGGGAGAAAAGGCTTGAAGAAATCCGCTCTGGTGCATCGGTAGCCGATTTTAAACTGGAAATCTCCGACTATACGCGCGCTATCACAAATGAGTTGCTCGCAGCAGGAGCCGGGCTCGCCGATAAATTGACTCCCAAAAAAGAGGATAAGGCTGTTATCTAGTTATAATACAGTTGTATACGCTGTTGTGTAACTAATATATTACTTGCAGAAACTGCTTTATTTTTGCTGATAAAGAAATTATGTTTCTTTTTTACTACTTTGCCGTTTGTAGATTATTGCTTATCTTATTTGAAGATTTTAAAAGCGGTTTATCTGAATGACGCAAATGGAGCTGTATAAACACTATTCTTTCGATCTTTGGCTGACGCTGATCAAGTCTGACCCCCGGTTTAAGCTGGAGCGGTCAAAGATTTTTCATGCCCGGTACAATGGTTCCCATAAATCTTTTGAGGAAGTTGCAACAATTTTCCGCCAGGTTGATCTAATGTGCAATAGCATCAATGAAAAGACAGGTAAAAATATTGATGCCGAGGAGATGTATTTAATGGTAATCAGTATCATTAATGACTATAGCCCTGATTTTATGGGAATTGATATGGAAGAGTTGTATGCGGAGATGGAGGTGTTACTGTTTAAGTACCCGCCGGTGCTCTACTGCGCGAAAACAAAAGATATGCTGGAAAGATTGAAAGCGCCAGGGAATTCGACCCTGAGTCTGCTCAGTAATACCGGTTTTATCAAAGGGGTAACTTTAAGGAAGTTATTAAAAATGCTGGAACTGGATAACCTGCTTGATTTTCAGCTCTATTCTGATGAGGTGCGGCTTTCCAAACCGAATGTAAAGTTCTTTCAACTGATGCTGGATAGCATTGACCGTGTGAAACATCAGGGGATAAGCCTTCATGAGATTGTTCATGTAGGCGATAATCCTGTTGCTGATGTTACTGGTGCCCACGCCGCAGGGATCAAAAGCGTGCTGATCAATTCTAATCAACAAACTATATCTTGTCTTTTATGAGTTTCTATCAATCATATGCACTGCACCAGGTAGTCAGTGCCGAAGAGTTTGGCTTCGATCCGGACGATTACAGCCGCTTTAAGTTCGGGGATGATCTGGTAGCCCGGGAGTTTGGCGAACAGCTGGCAGAGGGCTTTATCAGCAGTTATCTGGCCGGTCACTACAAGGGAGAACAGATGGTGGTGATCTCCAGTCCGTATTCCTTTATCCCTACGGCAACGTTCGCTATGAAAAACTATTTTATGCACCTGCTGAACCGCTGGCTGGCGGGCCGGGGCGGACTGGTGGTACAGGAAGCGAAAGTGCACCGTACGGTTACTTATAAGGAAGATTATGGTGAGCTAAGTGCGGCAGACCGGCTGAAGCTGATCGGAAATGATTCTTTTCACATCGATAAACATTTTCTGGAAGGGAAGACTTTATTGTTCCTGGATGATATCAGGATCACGGGAAGCCATGAGCGTATGATCCTCAAGATGGTAGAGGAATACGGGCTGCTGAATGAGTTTCATTTACTGTACTTTGCCGAGCTGGTGAACAAAGAAATCAACCCAAACGTAGAAAATAAGTTGAATTATCACCAGGTAAAATCTATTTTTGACCTGGATGATATCGTGAACAGCGGATTCTTTACGTTTAATACCAGGATAGTGAAATATATCCTGAACTGTGATTTTAACAGTTTTTCTTTATTTATAAAGAATCAAACAGATGATTTCATTAATATGTTATATAATCTGGCTCTTGGAAATGGCTATCATACGATCGATGCCTATGCAGGGAACTTAAATTTTATTAAAAAACACATTGAAACAACAAATTATAAACTGATATAAAATTATAAACTAATATAAAATGGCTATTAACCTGCAAAAAGGGCAACGCGAGAATATCGATGCCCCGAAATTTACTATTGGACTGGGATGGGATACAAATACTTCATCTACAGGCAGTGCTTTTGACCTTGATGCCTCGCTGTTCATTTTAGGAGACAACAAGAAAATTATTTCTGATGAACATTTCATATTCTATAATAACCTGGTTTCGCCTGATGGCGCAGTAGAACATACGGGAGATAACTTAACGGGTGACGGAGACGGAGATGATGAACAGGTAAAAATCGACTTGTCGAAGATCGATGCAAAGGTGCAGGAGATCTGTGTGGTGGTGACCATCCATGAGGCAGAGAGCAGAAGGCAGAACTTCGGTCAGGTGAGGAATTCTTTTATCCGTATTTTTGATGCAGCCTCGAACCAGGAAATCCTGAAGTACGAGCTGGAGGAGGATTTTTCTATAGAAACTGCAGTAGAATTTGGCCGTATCTATAAACGCGAAGGAAAATGGAAGTTTGAAGCGGTAGGTGTAGGAATGAAAGGTGGTTTACAGGACTATTTAAATAAATATCAATAGAATTATCATGGCAATAAATCTTCAAAAAGGACAACGCATCAGTCTTGAAAAAAGTAATGGCAGCAAGCTGCAGAATATTTGTGTAGGTATCAACTGGGGCGCAATAGAGAAAAAAGGCCTGTTTGGGTTTGGCACTACAAAGGTAGCGGTAGACCTTGATGCCAGCTGTGCAGTATATAATGCGAATAAACAACTGATTGAGGTGGTTTATTTTGGTAACCTGGGTTCGAAAGACGGAGCTGTTAAACATAGCGGCGACGACAGGACGGGGGATACCGGAGGCGACGATGGTCTGGATAATGAGGTGATCACGCTTGATTTCTCACGCTTAACGCCGGGAGCGAGCTATGTGGCTTTTGTACTGAATAGCTTCCAGGGACAGGATTTTGCGACGATACCTTTCGCCTCAATCCGTATCTATGAAGGTACACCGAAAAGGGTGAATGAGGTATTCGCAACTTATGACATCGCCAATGGTGCTGGTTTTGCAGGTCACGTTTCTATGGTGCTTGGTGTATTCTACAAGAAAAATGAGGAATGGAAGTTTAATGCGATAGGCGAACCCACAAAGGACCGCAAGCTTGAACAGACAGTGCAAACGGTAACTCAGAACTATCTATAATCTGTACGGTATGGAAACTAACGCTGAAAATAAAAGCCTTACGCCAGTAAAACTGGACAAGGAAGGTAATGTCGACTTATCTCTCATCACGGATACGGAGAAACAAAAATATACGGAGATGAGTAAGTCGCTCGACCCTGCTGATGTAAACTCTATCATGAACTATGGTGTGGAAGCCCAGAATTCTATGGAGAAATACAGCAATGATTTCCTGACTTCGGTACGTACTTATAATAGTGGCGAGGTAGGGGGATTGATTAATGAACTGCTGACTGAGCTGAATTATATTGATGTTGATGAGTTGAACCAGAGTGGGTTTACGTCGTTTATCTCAAAGATTCCTTTTTTGAAGAACTTTGTGGTAGATGTGAAAAAACTGTTCCAGAAGTATGATGTGGTAGTCAACAATATCGACAAAATTACGAATAAGGTGAAAGCCGGGCGCCTGAATTCTATAAAGGACAACAGTTCGTTACAGACCATGTTCGATAACAATGTGAGCTACATCCATCAGATGGAAGAGCTGATCATCTCTGGTCAGCTGAAATTTGAGGAACTGAGCTTGCAGCTGGCAACTATGGAAGGGAAACCGGCAGATTATGAAGATTATGAAATTGCCGATCTGAGGGACTTTGTAAGCAGGCTGGATAAGCGTCTGGCGGATATGAAGATTGTACGCTTTATCATGCTGCAGTCTCTTGCACAGATCAGGGTAGTGCAGAACAATAATACTTCTATTGCTGAAAAAGCACAGTCGATTATTTCGACTACCATCCCTGTGTGGAAAAATCAGCTTACACTTGCTGTAGCCCTGCAAAGGCAAAAGGCTAATGTGGAGATGCAGAAAAAGATTTCTGATACCACGAATACAATCCTGCAGAAAAATGCTGATATGCTGAAGCAGAACAGTATTGATGTGGCTAAAGAGAATGAGAAGACAGTGGTATCAATTGATACGCTGAAGAAAACTACCCAGTCGCTGATCGAGACGCTTTCTGAAGTGAAGAAAATTCATGAAGAAGGAGAGAAAAGCAGAAGGGTACTGGATGGAGAGTTGAAAACACTTGAAGCGGAATTAAAGAAAAATGTGACAAGGGTTAATTAAGGTTAACAAATGGATGAACATGTTGCGGGTGTTTTAGAAGAATCGAAAAAGATTATCAGTCGTTTGCAGCTTCTTTCTGTATTTTTTCAGGAAGAAGTTGTTTACAAAATTTACCTGCGGAGCCAGGTAATCCATCAGCTGTTTGAACAGAATACGGAATTATCTATTGATAAGCTGGAACTGTTCCATCTTCAGTTTACCAGCAGCGTGATTGAACTGCTGAAGAAAATCAAGAAGAACAACGAAAAGAATGTAACGCTGATCTATGATGAAATCGAGCTGAATAAGGAGGTAATTGCTCAACTGAATGACACTGTCCTGAATGAGAAAAACTTTATTGAAGGGATGAGGAGCCAGTCGCTCAAAATAAATATTTCCCTGAGAAACCTCTTCGAAGAACTGTCCGGACATACCACTGATTTTCCTTTTGTAAAGAATATCACGCGCCTGAGCGCCCGCTATGCCAAGGATTTTTATTATACTATTACTTCGGATAAGCTTACACAATTGATTGACTATAAGGAGAGTGATGTTTATGTGGGGAGCTATGGGATTATTGAAAAAAAACTAATGGGCCTGCTGTGCAAGTACGACTTTAAAACAGAGTTTGTATATGGACTGAAATCGGGGATGCTGATTATTGAGATCTACAGGTTCCTGGATACGGACAGGTATTTCCTGTTTTTCCCCAACAGGAACTTGTTCTTATTTTGTACACCGGAGGCAATTTCCGGAATTGATTTGTCTACCAACCTATCGGAGAAAGGCAGGCTGATCCAGGAGATGTCTTATAAAAATGATAAGCTGGAAAGTAATGCTGCAACGGTTAAAACGTATATCCCTCCTGAGATCATTACGCTGCTGGAAGATAACTACCATAAAATTTCTGATCTGAACTTCCTGAATCACCTGAATAATTTTGATGTTCAGGCTAATATTTTAAAGGCTATGCTGAATACTGATCTGATGTAACGTCTCATGGAAGATGTATTTAGTTACTGTATACTGTTACGTTTAAATAATTTATAACACCCCTAATAAACTGCTTATGGATAATATGATTTATCACCCCGGACTAATTTTAAGTTTTGTAATCATCGTAGCTGTGATGTTACTGCTGGATCTTGGCGTTTTTAACCGCAAAAGCCATGCTGTCTCCAGTAAAGAAGCTGCAATCTGGTCGGTTGTATGGATTTCCCTGTCAATGGCCTTCAGTGGAGTGATCTATTATTTTGCAGGTTTTGAAAAGTTTACACAGTTCCAGTCGGCCTACTGGATCGAAAAAGCACTGTCTGTAGATAACCTGTTTGTATTTATCCTGGTCTTCGGCTTCTTTAAAGTGCCGAAAGAGCTGCATCATAAAGTATTGTTCTGGGGGATTATAGGTGCTTTATTTTTCCGTGCTATTTTTATATTTTCAGGAGTAGGATTGATCAATCTGACCTACCTGCCACCAATGGAGGTATTCGGACATGCTATCCGCATCAATATTGTACTGCTCATTTTCGGTATCTTTTTGATTTATGCAGGGATAAAATCTGGTCTGGGCAGTGATGATGACGATGAAGAGAAGGATTTTACCAAGAGTGCCGGCGCGAAACTGGTCTATCGCTTTTTCAAGGTAAGCAAAGGATTTGTTGGCGATCAGTTCTTTACTGTTGAAAATGGCATTAAGCTGGCAACACCTTTACTGGTTGTGGTAGGAGTGATCGAATTTACGGATTTACTTTTTGCAGTGGACTCTATTCCGGCAATTTTTGCCATTGCACCTGACGATCCGCTGATTTTATATACCTCTAATATCTTTGCTATCCTGGGCTTAAGAGCACTCTATTTCCTGCTGGCGAATTTTATCCATATGTTCAGTTACCTGAAATATGGACTGGCAATTATCCTTACTTTTATAGGTGTGAAAATGGTGATTGCGCCTTTTTATCATATCTCCTCGCCGGCATCTCTTGCTGTTGTTGGGGGGGTACTGGTACTTTCGGTTGTAGTATCGGTAGCATTGGCAAAGAAAGAATAAATTGAAATGCTTAATTTTGCAGTGTATAGAGACGACACAAAAGAATGATGAATTTGTTATCCTTTCAGGACTTGAACAGGAAAGTTCAATAATTGAAAACGGCAGGCTTAAAACTTGAATGAGGTAGTCTCTGAACCTTGAGTGAGGCAGGCTTAATAATTTAAACAGGCAGACAACATGAAAACAGATTTGATAGAAATATTTCAAACCATAAGGGCAGCCCTACAGCCTTATTCTACTGTAGGTTTCAACAACAGGATCAGCAGTGAAACTGAGTATGATCTCTGGTCTGACAAAAATGTGGTAGTCAACGGGACAACACGTACGGAAAGCTTTTTCCTGTGCCTTGAAATTGCGGATGACCATGTGGAGCTGGATGTCCTTCCCGCAGATCATGCAGCACATGAAGCTCCTTTTATCATTAACGCCCTGGATGATGTCTATCTCAACCAGATTGAAGGCCGGGTAGCTGCGGCATATAAAATATTTAAAGAACTGGAGTGGGTCTAGCGCATAAAGACTGGCGGCAGGAATTCAGCGAGTACCTGAATGACAGCGGCATATTTACTTCAAGGATGCCGTCTTCAATATTTCACTTGCTGCGATTGAATGGTTCGGAGAAAATACTATTTAACTTACTGTCAGTTGATCAGCATAGTGATGCTGAAGAATCAGTTAAGCTAAAATCCGGTTTTGAGAAAGAGGGTGTGCAGGTGATACAGCTCTGGGAGGACATCTGGACAAACAAACCGGAGCAGGTGCTGAGCAGGATCAAATCCGTTCTGGGATTGAACAGAAGGGTACATGGACGAAAAACTAAAATAGTTCCTGTAAAGCAGGAGACTGCGAATGACTTTTTTAACAGGTATCATTTACAAGGCACTGCAGGCTGTAAATACAGGCTCGGCCTTGAGCTGGACAATCAACTACTGGCGGTTGCTGGCTTCAGTGCCAAAAGACCCATGAACCATACGGAGAACTATAATTCTGTGGAGCTGATCCGCTTTGCAACCATAGATGGTGTAACGGTTACTGGCGGATTGAGCAAGCTGATCAGGCATTTTGTTGCTTCAGAGAAGCCTGATGACATTATGAGCTATGCAGACCAGGACTGGTCTGACGGAAACGGATATACCAGGCTTGGCTTTACCCTGGTGGGAAAAACACCGCCTGTGCAGGTCTTATTGCATAGAGATACCCTGGAGCGCTGCTTTCCGCATCGCCTGCCAATAGCTGTGCTGCAACAGGATTTGGAAACTATGGGTGAGCAGGAGCGTATGCTTTATCTCCGCAAATTAAATTATACCCCTGTATTTAATACAGGAAATCTCAAATACCTTTTATACTTATAAATGGATCAGAATCCTCTCCTGGTTATTTTGGGGCCTACGGCTTCCGGAAAAACAAAATTAGCCGTCAGACTTGCCGATACCCTTGATGCAGAGATCATCAGTGCAGATAGCCGGCAGGTGTTTCGCGGTATGGACATTGGTACTGGTAAAGACCTGCGGGAATACCATACTGATGGCAGGGATATTCCTTATCACCTTATTAACATTAAGGAAGCGGGTGATAATTACAATGTAAATGAGTTTAAAGATGGGTTCTACGCGGTTTTGGAGCGACTCCGTGCACAGGCAAAGCCTGTTATCCTTTGCGGTGGTACAGGCATGTATATCCACAGCATATTACAGCACCAGCCCTATACGGCTATTCCAGTTAATCAGGAGCTGAGAGACAGCCTGCCTGTACATGATATTAATGCTTTAAGGGCAATTCTGGCAAAATATCCAGCCTCTTCAACTGCCCATGCGGATTTATCTTCAGCAAAAAGAATGGTAAGGGCAATTGAAATAGCTGATTTTCTTAGCCGCCATACCCTTGTTGAAGAAAACAGGCCTGCCATACAGCCATTAGTCGTTGGACTGACGAATGAAGTTCCGCTGCGCCGCGAAAGAATTCTTAAACGCTTAAACGAACGCTTCGATGAGGGCTTAATTGAAGAAGTGGAAGGCTTACTGGCAAAAGGGGTAAGCCGGGAGATGCTTACTTTTTACGGACTGGAGTATAAATTTATCATAGGATACCTCTATAAAGAGCATACTTTAGCCGAATTGAAAGAAAAATTATACATAGCTATTTGCCAGTTTGCAAAACGCCAGATGACTTTTTTCAGGAAAATGGAAAAAGATGGTGTGAAAATACACTGGTTTCCGGCTGACCTGGAGGCGGAAGAGCTGAAAAAACATATCCTCAGACTATACCGAGGATTCTGATCAGCAGGGCCTGCATAAAAGCTTGTTGTCTAATCACCTATAACAGCTACCTCAATTACTCTTTTTTTCAGGAGTTAATGTTTTCGGGTTATTAATTGATCCTAAAGAAATAGGTTTATTCTATTATTTTAACATAATTATGATTAAATAACAGAATTGTATCTGTGTTAATGGCATGCAATTTGTAAATGACCAAACAATTAAATAATGGATCATTCGGGCATAGATTCAAATATTTTGAAAGGACCCAAAAGATCTTATTTTTTATAAACACATACAAAAATGAAAAAATCTACAAAATTCTTTGCTACTGCAGCAGCTGCTGTGGCAATATTTTTTACAACAAATGCAAGTGCGCAAAAAATAGGTATAGGTGCTAACTTAGGTATACCTACAAGTGATTATTACAGCTTTGCTGCCGGAGTTGACTTACGTGTACAGTTTGATGTAACTAAACAATTATCTGTACCTATAGCTACAGGTTATACTCACTTCTTTGCTAAAGATGATGCATTGGCAGGAACTCTTCCTGATTATGGATACATCCCTGTGAAAACTGGTCTGAAATATTTCTTCGATCCAAGTGGTTCAGGTATCTATGCAATGGGTGAGGTTGGTGCTGCGATCGGTGTATCTGATAATTCTAAAACAACCTTCTTATATGCACCTACTTTAGGTTACTCATGGAGTAATGGTTTAGACTTATGGATCAAATATGAAAACGCTGGTAAAGGTGTTGATTACTTAGGTAATGAATCAGGACAAGTTGCCTTACGTATAGCATACGGTTTCAAATTATAATTTAATTGTGAAATAATCAAAAAAGCCTCCGATTTATCGGGGGCTTTTTTATTTATTTAAAATTAAAATAGTATTTTGAGCACAAAACCAAATACATGAAAAAATATATAGGGATAGTAATTGTCTCGACTTTTATGGCCTGTACTCATTCGGAAAAAAAAACTGCTGCATCCGCAGACAGTACTTCTGCCAATGCTGCAACTGTAACTACAGAAGTTGAGCTGACAGATGCTAAAACTGAAAACATTTACAAGGGATATATCGCGTTAAAAAATGCATTCGTCGCCAGTAATGCGGCGGCTGTAAAAACTACCGCTGCTACATTGTCCGTTGCGCTTAAAGCTTTTCAGGGATGTGAAAATACTGCGCTGATTGCAGATAAAATTGCAGAAACGGGCGATATTAAAATACAAAGGAAAGAATTTACGGCATTAAGTTCTGATGTGATCGCCATGTTCAAGCATGCCGATATCAAAAAGGGTAGTATATATATACAACACTGCCCGATGGCCAACAATGGCGAGGGGGGCGACTGGCTTTCTTCTGAGAAAAAGATCAGTAACCCTTACTATGGGGATAAGATGTTAACGTGCGGTGCCGTTTTGGAAGAGCTGAAAACAGCGAAATTGAAATAATCCTTACCGGAATATGACCCGCAGCTTTACAATAGTTTAACAGCATTGTTATCTTTGTTTAGCCGCTATTAGAATTAGAATAGTTATTTTTGTTTATTAAAAATTAAAAGATATATGTCAGATATTGCAGAGATTAAGATTGATGGTAAAGTTTACGAGTTTCCCATTGTAACTGGAACCGAAGGAGAAAAGTCAATTGATATTTCAAAATTGAGAGAGTTGACAGGTCATATTACACTGGACTTTGGGTATAAAAATACAGGGTCTACCAAAAGTGCAATCACTTTTTTAGACGGGGAAAAAGGTATCCTTAAATACAGGGGTTATCCAATCGAGGAACTTGCCGAAAAATCAAACTTTCTTGAAGTTGCTTATTTGCTTATCTACGGAGATTTACCTAAAGCAGACGAACTGGTTAATTTCCAGGCCAGGATAACCAAACAAACGTTAATCCATGAGGACATGAAAAAGTTCCTCGACGGTTATCCTTCGCGTGCGCATCCGATGGCACAGCTGTCTTCTTTGGTGTGCTCGCTGTCATCTTTCTACCCGGAATCTATTAATGCCAACTCTTCTCCGGAAGCGATGGACCATACGATCATTAAGTTGCTGGCTAAACTGCCTACAATCGTTTCCTTTATTTATAAAAAAGGCCTTGGCCACCCGCTGATCTATCCGAAGAATAAATTTGATTATGTTAGTAACTACCTGCACATGACCTTCGGACAGCGTACGGAGGAAGTGGAGATTGATCCTGTGGTAGTGAAAGCTATGAATACGCTGCTGATCCTGCATGCGGATCATGAGCAGAACTGTTCGGCTTCGACTGTAAGAATGGTAGGTTCGTCGGATTGTAATCTGTTTGCTTCCATATCTGCTGGTATAGATGCTTTATGGGGACCACTTCATGGCGGTGCTAACCAGGCCGTAATTGAAATGCTGGAACTGATTAAAGAGGATGGCGGCGATACTGATAAATGGATCAATAAAGCGAAAGATAAAAATGATCCTTTCCGTATGATGGGCTTTGGCCACCGTGTTTATAAAAACTTCGATCCCCGTGCCAAGATTATCAAAAAAGCATGTGACGATATCCTGGATAAATTAGGGATTAATGACCCCGTACTGGAAATTGCCAAGAAACTGGAGGAAGCTGCATTAAGCGATCCTTATTTTGTTGAACGTAAGTTATACCCTAATGTAGATTTTTACTCTGGTATCATTTACAGAGCTCTGGGATTTCCTACGGATATGTTCACGGTATTGTTCGCCCTTGGCCGCTTACCGGGATGGATTGCACAATGGAAAGAGATGCACGAGAATAATGAGCCAATTGGCCGCCCGCGCCAGATTTATGTTGGACATGTCAACAGGGAGTTTGTAGATATTGAAAATAGATAAGTACAAGCTGAGCATCAGATCACAAACTATCAAACAGAAAAGCCGGAGGAATTAAATTCTCCGGCTTTTCTGTTTTGTTGGTGTGCAATGTACTGCGCTCTATCATTTTCTGCAACACCAGTATTTAGTCGCGGTGTTAGCGAGCCTTAATGTAATACATACATAATCGTCATCTCCACGATCTTCTCTGTAATAAATAAAGCCAGCCAGTAGACGAACATCAGCGTGATCATTTTACGAATGGTGACTGCTCTGGTACGGTTATAAAACAATTTTAAGCTGCTATATAAATACCATACTATGCCCAGGAAGACTGCGAAACCAATGATTTCGCTCAGGGTAGAATCTAATCCGAATACATATTTCTTGATGGGCTGTGTGAGGATGGAGATCAGGAAATAAGCTGTCATCCCATGGATGGTAAACACCAGGTGATCGATGTAATAGATATGGTTTCTTCTGAAGTTGACCATGATAAAGAAGGCCAGAAGAGGCATCAGCAGAAAGTACTGTTTAGGTTTGTACTTTTCCATCTCTTCTTTGATCCACCCGCCTTTGTTTTCCTTTTCAGCAATACCGGCATTAATTTTTTTCACCTTCAGCTGCCGGCTGAGCCAGCTATCCCGTTTTCCTTCGGGCAGAGATTCCTGCCGCTTGAGGTAAGCCGCAGCCGTACTATCCTGCGTTTTAATCAGTATCTTCTGAAAACTACGGATCACATCATTCAGGGAATCACTTTTATTTACCAGTGCAACTTTTTTAAGGCTGTCTATATAGTGTTGTTGCTGGGGCACAGGCAGTGTTGCAAAATCACTGGCGGAAATCAATTCTTTAAAATACGAGCCTACAATAGGAACTTCATCCAGGTCGTCCTGATCTACTTTCGTCGTCAGTTTTCCATGCTTTTTGTTTAAAGCATTTGCGACTGCCATTTCCTGTTCTTCCTGCACTTTGGTTCTCTTTTCTTCGAGCGCATGTGGCACAATCAGGAAGTAAACAATAGAAACAAAGATATATAAGCTCACAGGGTGGATGTAGCGTGCTCTTTTTCCGGCAAGGTAATCCAGCGTGAGCTGCCCGGGCTTGGTCAGCAGCGGCACCATAGTGTGGAAAAACTTCGAGTCGAAATGAAAATAGTGACCTACACTATGACCAAGAAAGCCCCAGAAGGGCTCTTTTAATTCCAAATTAGGTTGTCCGCAATGGCTGCAATAATGTTCTTCAACATGATGGCCGCAATTTAGGCAGTTCTTCTCTTTACGGTAATTTCCAGACATACATTACATTAATATTCCTGCTATAGCAGCAGAAAGGTAAGAAGCAAGCGTTCCGCACATCAGTGCTTTTAATCCCAGTTTAGCTAAATCAGCCCTGCGCTCTGGCGCAAGTTCGCCAATACCACCGATCTGCATCCCTACACTACTGAAGTTTGCAAATCCGCAGATGGCAATGCTGATGATCAGCACGCCTTTTTCAGTAACAATAGGCACCGCTTTGGTAGTCAGGTTTTTAAAGGCTAAAAATTCATTCACTGTCAGTTTTTGTCCAAGCAGGGTAGCAGCATTGCTGACATCAGCATCGGGAATACCCATCGCCCATGCAAAAGGATAAAACAATTTACCAAAAATCCAGTCGAGTGACAAGTTGAAATTCGGATTGAAAACATGTCCGATATGTACCAGTGTAAAATCTACCAGGGCAATCAGGGCGATAAAACCTATTAGCATGGCGATAACATTCATGGCAATCTTAAAACCTTCGCCGGCACCATGAGAAATGGCATCGATAAGATTAGTATATTCACTTTTCACTTCCAGCTTTACTTTGCCCATCGTCTGGGATACTTCAGTTTCAGGGAAAACGATCTTCGATATGATCAAAGCACCGGGAGCCGCCATCAGGCTGGCCATGATCAGCTTAGGCGCCAGGTTCATTCCTGCCTGGGCACCCATATTGGCATATACAATCAGGATACCACCGGCAATACAGGCTAAACTACCGCTCATAGAGGCCAGCAGCTCGCTCTTGGTCATCCCTTTCAGGTAAGGTTTAATCATTACCTGTGCTTCTACCTGTCCCACGAAGGCACTGGCAACATTACTCAGGGCTTCAGCACCGCTCACGCGCATGATGAAGTTCATGCCTTTAGCAATAACCGCAACGATACGCTGCATGATCCCAAAGTGATAAAATATAGCTACAAGTACGCAGACCAGGATAATGGTAGCAGTAACGTTAAAGGCAAACACAAAACTGTCAGGCGCCGCATAGGAGTGCGGCTGGCCATCATAGCCCATCACAGCTACACCACCATATACAAAGTCGACCCCCTTTTTGGCGAACTGCTCAATCTTTTGCATCCCTTTACCAAGGAATTCGAAAAAATGCTGAACCGGGGAAACACGCAGTATCAGTACAGCGATGAGAAATTGAAGCGTAAGACCACTGAGCACCAGCCTGTAATTGATCTTTCTCTTATTATTTGAAAACAGATAAGCAAGGCCCAGTATAAAAACTATGCCTATAATCCCGTGAAAACGCTCCATAAAAAATATTCCGATAAGTATAAAGAGTACAAAAAAATAAAGATGTGTATTAATATATAAATAATAAGCTATTGAGATGAATTTCTTTTATTCAGCTCATCCCTGATCCTGGCAGCTTTTTCATAAGCTTCTTCAGCAATAGCTTCCTGTAATTTCTGACTTAACTCTTCTAAACTTAACGATCCATAACTCGATGAGGGAATGGAAGTCCCTATATCTTCTTGTCCTTCTTCTTTGCTGATATTGTCCATATTCTGGAGGAACAGCAAATCATTGCCCTCAATCACAATTCCGGCAGAGGATAAGATAAACTCGTAGGTATAAATGGCCGCATTAAAACGGACGGCAAGGGCAATCGCATCTGAGGTCCTGGCGTCGATTTCTTCTATCTGGTCGCCGTTGGTACAAATTAATTTAGCAAAGAATACCCCATCTACCAGGTTGTAGATCAGGATTTCCTTAATTTCAATTTTATAAGTCTGGGCAAAGGTTTTAAACAGGTCGTGTGTAAGCGGCCTGCTAGGCGTCATTTTTTCAATCTCTATGGCAATAGCCTGAGCTTCAAATGCACCTATAATGATAGGTAAACGTCTTCTGCCGTTTACTTCTCCGAGTACCAGGGCATAAGCACCTGATTGTGTCTGGCTATAGGATAGACCAACAATATCTAGTTTTACTTTTTTCATATGAAAGAATATCAGGCATAAATTTTCATCTCTGCCTGATATTATATTAAGCTTTGTGTGCTTTTAACGCTTCAATTAATTTCGGAACAACATCAAAGGCATCACCAACAATACCATAATCGGCAACCTTAAAGAAAGGAGCTTCAGGATCTTTATTGATCACGACAATTACCTTCGACGAGCTTACGCCAGCTAAATGCTGGATAGCACCCGATATGCCGATAGCAATATACAAATTAGGACTGATAGTAATACCAGTTTGTCCCACATGCTCTGCATGCGGTCTCCAGTCCGCGTAGGATACCGGCTTTGAGCAGGCTGTAGCAGCGCCTAATAAATCGGCCAGCTCTTCGATCATACCCCAGTTCTCAGGGCCTTTCAATCCGCGGCCTGCAGATACAACGATCTCGGCGTCTGGCAATGATACTTTGTTGGTAGCTCTTACAATTTCTTTAACAATTGCAGTAAGGTCAGTAGGTTTAATAGCAGGGCTGAAGCTGCTGATCACCGCTTCCACAGGTGACTCTTTTACGCCGAAAGCATTCGGGCTTAAAGCAATGACTTTCTTCGCTGCAGTAATCTCGGTAACAGCGAAAGCCTTACCAGAGAAAGCGCTCTTTTTAACAGCGAACTTTCCGCCTTCCAGATCCGGCAAGTCTACAGCTCCGTCTACCAGGCCTGCTTTTAATTTTACTGCTATACGTGGCGAAAGGCCTTTACCTGAAAAGGAGTTGGACAAAACAACTACATCAGCACTTTCTTTTGCTGCAGCTTCGGCAATTACCGATGCATAAGCCTGGTTTACAAAGTTCTTTAACTCTTCGGCAGCAACATTTAAAACACTTGAGGCTCCATATTTTCCAAGTGCACTGAGCTCAGATTCCGGAACGTTACCTATAGAAATGGCGGTAAGCGTAGTTCCAAGTTTATCTGCAATGGCTTTAGCGTAAGAAACTGCTTCAAATACAGATTTCTTAAACTTGCCTTCAATTTGCTCTACATATACTAAAACTGACATAATTTCTTTTTCTTAATTTAAATAATTTTGTGGGTACCGTCTTAGATAACTTTAGCTTCCTCATGGAGCAGGCTGATCAATGATTCAGGTTCTGCTGCAGGAATTAATTTCACTGTACCGCGCGGAGCAGGAGTTTCAAAAGAGCTGATGCTGGAAACTACCTCTACTGCTACGGATTCAACAACCTGCAGTGGCTTTGTCCTGGCGGACATGATGCCTCTCATATTAGGGATCTTCGCCTCTGCTGTTCCTTCAGAGCAGCTGGCAACGAACTTGCCGGTTACAGAAATGATTTCTTTACCGCCTTCAATCTCACGGTCTATGGTTGCCGTAGTACCATCATAACTCAGGTTCTTAATGATTGAAATAGAAGGGATGTCCAAAAATTCGCCTATCATTGCCGGTACCTGGGCACCGTTATAGTCTATAGATTCACGACCACAAAGGATCATATCGAAATCTGTACTCTTCGCATATTCAGCAATCTGATAAGCGGTAAAATAAGCATCACGGGGTGCGGCATTGATTCTCACGGCATCATCTGCGCCGATGGCCAATGCTTTGCGGATGGTTGGGTCTGTACTGCTCTCGCCTACATTGACCACTGTTACAGTACCCTTGCCGCCCTCGCACAATTCAATTGCTTTTGATAAGGCAATTTCGTCATAGGGGTTTACTATATATTGAACTCCTGATGTATTGAATTGGGTATTATCATTAGTAAAAGTTATTTTTGTCGTTGTGTCGGGCACATTACTGATACAAACTAATATTTTCATAATAATTGTCTTTTTGCAAATCTAATTAAAAAAGCAGGGATTTAAAATGCAAAGTACCCGTTTGACCAAGTTATTGACTTTTTTGGCTGACCAGCCTGATGATCCTTTTATTTTATATGCGCTGGCTACAGAATATAACGCCTTAGACGATACCAAGGAAGCGTTTTTTTACTATTTGAAGCTCGTGGAAGAACATCCTTTATATATAGGTACTTATTATCATTTGGGGAAGTTGTACGAAAAAGTGCAGCAAGTGGAAAAGGCGATTGCCATTTATCAGATTGGCATGCAGAGGGCACAGGAAAAAGGCGACAGGCACGCACTTTCTGAACTTCAGGGAGCATATCAGGCGCTTGCAGGAATGGATTATGAAGACGACTAACAAGAGCTGAGATGAAAAAAAAGCAGCTGCTGTTTGTTAAGGATGTGTTTCTTTTTACACTTACCGCATTTGGTGGTGCACAGGCACATATAGCTCTTTTGCTGAAGTATTTCGTGAAGAATAACCATTATATTTCTGAGGAGGATTTACTGGAACTGAATGCACTGGCACAGGTACTTCCCGGGCCGGCATCTACACAGACACTGGTAGGTATTGCTTATAAGGTGGGGGGATTAAAGCTGGCGCTGCTCACCTTCCTGATCTGGATTATCCCCTCAGCGGCGATCATGACTTTTGCCGCGATCAGTTTTGCTATGCTGGACCAGAAGGAGCAGTTTGTGATCATCCTGAAGTATATCCAGCCTATTGCCCTTGGTATTGTAGCCTTCGGGGCCTTTAACCTGTCCCGGAAAGTATTGGTGTCACAGATAGCAGTTTTTCTTGCTGTGGCTGCTGTTATTGCTACGCTGGTTTTAAGAAATGCTTATGTTTTTCCATTGGCCATATTGATTGGGGGCATGATTTCTTCGGCCCTGGAAACACCAAAAGAGGAGAGTGAGATCAGAGTGAAGTTGTTCTCCAATGTCAACAGGAAGAAACTGATCTATTATCTTGGTATTTTATTTATTCTTGCCTTATTGGGTGCAATTATTAACAGGACATCTCCTTTTAGTCTTCCGATCAGGCTTTTCGAGAATTTCTACAGGAATGGGATCCTGATATTCGGGGGGGGACAAGTGCTGGTTCCGCTGATGTTCACTGAGTTTGTGCAGATGAAGCATTACCTGAGCTCACAGGAGTTCCTGTCGGGTTTTGCGCTGCAGCAGGCCATTCCGGGGCCAACTTTTTCATTTACCAGTTACCTGGGCACACTCAGCATGAAGAATTTTGGTTATGGGCTATCCGGACAAATTGTTGGGGGTATAATAGGAGTGCTGGGGATTAACCTGCCGGGCCTTGTCCTGGTTTTGTTTATTGTGCCTTTCTGGGAAGACCTGAAGAAAATTACGCGCATTAAGCATTCTCTGGCGGGGATTAATGCGGTGAGTGTAGGCTTTATTATTGCGGCCTTTATTTTACTGGTAAAACCAGTAGGACTGGATGTGATGTCTGTGTCGATCATTGTCATCACCTTTCTGATCCTTAACTTCACTAAAGTCAGTCCCCCGATAATTGTATTGGGAGGAATTCTTTTAGGCTACTTTATTTAAAAAAACCGGTTATCTTAAAAGCAGTTTTCCCATTTTGAGATATGCTGTCCTTAAGATAACCGGCTTGTAAGATATACTGTTTTAAGTTAACCTGCTTTCCAATCTTATAATTATATAGTGTTATATCAACATTTGATACACATCGTTATCTGATCATTTGATATACCTCATTTTTAGATCTCAGTTTAAAAAGGTGCATCATCATCCTGCATATCATCCATGCGGGAAGGTTTGATGATCACATTGCCCGAAGGCCTGTCAAAATCAGCTGAAGGCATCATGCCTGCGCTGGGGCTATCCATAGAGAAGGAATTAGGCGGCATAAAATCTTCCTCCAGATCGGCAAATTTAACATACTTACCGATAAACCTAAGCGGAACAATACCTGTTTCACCATTCCTGTGCTTAGCAATAATAACCTCACCAACACCTGCTTGTGAGCGGCCATTTTCATCTTCAGTAATACCATAATATTCAGGGCGGTAAAGGAATAACACCATATCCGCATCCTGCTCAATGGAACCAGACTCCCTTAAATCCGATAATAAAGGCCTTTTACCATTTACTCCGGGTCTGTTCTCAACAGCACGGCTTAACTGGGAGAGGGCTAATACCGGTACGTTTAATTCTTTGGCTACAGACTTCAGTGCCCTGGAGATACTACCGATCTCCTGCTCACGGTTACCACCACCACTCTGTCCTTCACCTTTACCATGCATCAGCTGCAGGTAATCGATGATGATCATCTGGATATCATACTGTGATTTTAATCTTCTGCATTTTGCCCTGAACTCAAAGATATTCAGTGCCGGGGTATCATCGATCAGTAATGGAGCTTCGGTCAGTGTACCGATTTTACTGTGCAGCTGCTGCCATTCCCATTCTGCTAAATTTCCTTTTCTTATTTTCTCCTGTTCAATCTCGGTTTCTCCGGAGATCAGACGATTAACGAGCTGTACGGACGACATCTCCAGGGAGAATACTACCGTGGGCTTTTTAAAGTCTACCGCAGCATTACGTGCACATGTCAGTACAAAAGCCGTTTTACCCATTGCCGGCCTTGCCGCAATAATGACTAAATCTGAAGGCTGCCATCCACCAGTAATCCTGTCGAGTGCTGTGAAGCCTGAAGGTACGCCCGTCAGTCCATCGGATTTAGTTCTCAGTTCTTCAAGCGTTGCCAGTGATTGTTTGATGATCTCGTCCATTTTCTGCGTATCCCTGCGCAGGTTATTCTGGGCGATATCAAATAATCCCTTTTCTGCATTGTCCAGCAGGTCGAAGATATCTGTCGTATCCTCATAGGCATTCTGGATAATCTCCGAAGAGATCCTGATCAGCTCACGCTGTATATATTTTTGCGAGATAATACGCGCATGGTATTCAATATTTGCTGCCGAGGCTACCCTGTTGGTCAGGTTGGTCACATAATAGGCACCGCCAACCATTTCCAGCGTACCCAGGGTCCTCAGTTCTGAAGTCACGGTCAGGATATCCACTGGTTTGGATTTCTGGAAAAGCAGTGAGATAGCTTCGAAGATTTTCTTATGTGCTTCTGCATAAAAAACATCAGGCTTAAGAATATCAATAACGGTAGATAAAGCGTCTTTTTCCAGCATCAGTGCCCCAAGTACAGCTTCTTCCAGGTCAATAGCCTGCGGGGGGATCTTGCCACCCTGTACCATCGTTGTGTTCAGCCTGTTCTTTCTTGATGAGGTATAATTTTGCTTGTCCTGCCCCTGTGTGCCGTTATCCATGTCCATAGCTACAAAATTAAAGAAAAAATTATTCCGATGCAGATTTCTTTATAAACATTCGGCAATGATTATATCACCATTATCTCTGCTTAATTCATATTGGGACCTATAGCGATCAATATAGCTACCATACCAGCCACAAATAAGCCTGCAGCTGCACCAACGCCAACTAATACATAATGCCCTGCCGTGCGCCGGTGTTTATTCCTTTTAAAGGCCTCATGGCGATAAGCATGCACAAATACCGAATCGCTGAGCAAGGCTGCATTTTTGACATCAGCAGGATGAGGTTTAAAATAATCGGAAGTATAAGCCAGTTTACGACGGTATTTTTTCCATACGGCATCATCAAGCCTAAAGCTTTTCGCATCTGCACGGGCGGCCTTAATAAGGCTGTCGCGCTGTGCCTTTTGCTGACATACAGCCGTAGACAGCCAGGCGGAAAACAGCATAAATAGCAGACTTGTTTTTAGCATTTTAAATTGTTAATTGCAAAAATAATAAACCGCAGATCATATTCCCATAATTTCGCCTATTTTTGCAGGCTAAATAAAATCAATGGAAAATTTTAGAAGATCGGCCAGACCTAAAGAAAATAATGAGTTTGTATTCGGTATTCGTGCAGTCATAGAAGCAATCAAAGCGGGTAAAGATATTGAGAGTATATATATACAGAGAGGATTAACAGGGGATATTATCCCTGAGCTTAAAGGCCTTTTAAAAGACAGTGATATTCCCGTACACAATGTTCCTGTGGAGAAACTGAACCGGATGACCCTCAAAAATCACCAGGGTGTAATTGCAGTGATCTCACAGATTACCTTTCAGAAAATTGAAGATATCATCCCTGCAATTTATGAGAAAGGTGAAACACCCCTGATCCTCATCCTTGACGGGATAACCGATGTGAGGAATATGGGCGCTATCGCCAGGACTGCTGCCTGTACTGGTGTGCATGCCATTGTTGTACCTGCAAAAAATTCGGCGCAGATCAATGCTGATGCCATCAAAACTTCTGCCGGTGCGCTGTTTACCATTCCTGTATGCCGCCACCCGAACCTTCATAAAACGGCTTTGTTTTTACAGGAGTGCGGACTGCAGATTGTTGCCTGTACTGAAAAGACTAACGACCTGATTTATGCGCCTGACTATACCGTGCCTACTGCTATTGTAATGGGGGCTGAAGATGAGGGGATTTCTAACGAGATTATGCGGATGGCCAACCACTTAGCGAAGATCCCGATGTTCGGTGAGATTGGCTCTTTAAATGTATCGGTTTCTACGGGCGTGATCTTGTATGAAGCAATCAGGCAACGTACGGTATAATTAAACATACAGAATAAGTTTATCAGATATAGAACTGATCAAATACCGGTCGGCATTGCAAGCATCTGGTAGAACTTGTTTTTTATCGGATCATATTAACTTTATACATAGCAGCGGCGGCACCAATTATTGGTGCCGCCGCTGCTATGTATAAAGTTCGCTTTTATCGATCTATGTAAACCGGGTACCGAAGTTCGACTTTACATCTGCTACAATCTGTTTAACACTTTGCTCCTCCGTACGCGGACAGATCAGGAGTGTATTGTTGGATTCTACAACGATATAGTCATGCAGTCCCTGCAATATGACCAATTTATCTCCGGGTACATTGACCATACAGTTTGAAGAGTTAAACATCATCACCTGCTCAGATGGGATAACCGCATTACCTACATAATCTTTATCTGCCATTGCATAAATGGATGCCCATGTACCTAAATCAGACCAGCCGAAATCGGTAGGCAGCACATATACATTGTCTGCTTTTTCCATGATCGCAAAATCAATTGATATGTTGGTACACTGCAGGTAGGCATTATTGATAAAGTCTTTCTCGTCTTCTGTGTTATAGGCAGACGTCCCGAGGTGAAATATGTCATACATATCCGGAAGGTGCTTACTGAAAGCATTATTGATAGCCTTGGCAGACCAGATAAATATCCCTGCATTCCACAGAAAGTCGCCGCTTTGTACAAAAGACTTGGCCAGTTCCAGGTTAGGTTTCTCGGTAAATATTTTCACTTTATGGATCTGGGCATCGGCAGGTAAGGTTTGGTCCATATATTGGATGTAACCATAGCCGGTATCAGGCCTGCTCGGTTTAATGCCCAGTGTAATCAGGCAATCATTCTCTGATGCCGCCTCCAGCGATTGTTCTATCGCAGCAACAAAACCATCAAGATTTGAAATGGTATGATCGGAGGGGGCAACCACAATAGTTGCATTAGGATTAATTTCTGCGATCTTCATAGAGCCGTAGGCAATGCAGGGTGCTGTATTGCGCATGATTGGCTCGGCAAGAATCTGGTTCGGGTTTAGCGAAGGCAATTGCTTTTTAATGAGATCTGTGTATATCTCATTGGTTACAATAAAAATGTTTTCTGGGGGACATATTTTAAGGAAACGGTCATATGTGCTCTGTATCAGCGTCCGGCCTACGCCGAAGAAGTCTATAAATTGTTTAGGGTGCTCTACTCGGCTAACCGGCCAAAAGCGGCTTCCAACGCCACCAGCCATTATTAATGCATAATTGTCTTTATTCATCTTAGAATTTGAAATAAATTAAATTAAACCTTCCTGTAAAAGGTCGTGTAAATGTACGATACCAAAGTATTTATCGGCATCGGTAACCAATAGCTGCGTAATATTAAATTTCCTGATGATTTCGAAGGCAGCGGAAGCAAGGACATCCTTATCTACCGTCTTGGGTGATCTATTCATAATATCTTTAGCAGTGATGCCATTTAAGCTGGGGTAATTTTCAAGCATTCTCCTGATATCACCGTCAGTGATGACACCAAGTATTTGGTCACCTGAAGTAACAACAACAGCCCCCAAACGGTTTTTACTAATTGCAATAATTACATCTTTTACTGATGAATCTGCTGATATGTATGGTTTTAAATTTCTTTCTGCGATTTCCGACACCTTCAGGAAAAGCCTTTTACCCAGAGTGCCTCCCGGGTGGAACCGTGCGAAATCAGCCGCATTAAAGTCGCGGGCCTGGAGCAGGCTAACAGCCAAAGCATCGCCCATAGCCAGCTGCGCCGTGGTGCTGGTGGTAGGAGCAAGGTTATTCGGGCAGGCTTCTTTATCAACGGTAGTATTCAGGATCAGGTCAGACAGTCGCCCAAGTTCAGATTCTACCTGTCCCACCATGCCGATCAAAAGGTTCCCCGACTGTTTTAGCAGGGGTGCCAATACTTTTATTTCAGGTGTGTTCCCACTTTTAGAAATACAGATAATGATGTCATTTTCCTGGATCATACCCAGGTCTCCATGCACCGCATCCGACCCGTGCATATAACTGGCAGGGGTTCCTGTAGAATTAAAAGTTGCGGCAATCTTTTGCGCAATGATGGCGCTTTTACCGATTCCGGTAATAATTACCCTGCCTTTTCCGGCAATAATACGCTCCACAATCGCTGCAAAATCGTCATTTACGTGCTTCACCAAGCCTAATATTGCTTGTGATTCCATCTGTAAAGTGTTGATCCCGGCCTCTATAATAGATTTTTTACTTTTCAAAGAGAATTTTTTAGTATATTGATGCTTTAATTGGTGCAAAATTATGTTATTTTGAATGAAAAATAGCACTGAATATTTTATACAAAAAATGGATGTGAAAAAGTCGTTGTTTGACAACTTGCAAACCTTTTTCGGGTTTGACAATTTTAAAGGTGATCAGGAATCAATTATTACTAATATTCTTGAGCGAAAGAACACTTTCGTGATCATGCCAACAGGAGGAGGAAAGTCTATTTGCTACCAATTGCCTGCATTGATGAACGAAGGTACTGCCATCGTGATCTCACCACTTATAGCCCTGATGAAAAATCAGGTAGACCAGTTACGTGCTTTTGGCGGTAACGACAGCATTGCGCATTTCATGAATTCTTCACTGAATAAGTCTGAGATTGCACAAGTAAAAAGCGATCTGCTGAGTGGTCATACTAAATTATTATATGTAGCGCCGGAATCGCTGTCGAAGACAGATAATATAGATTTCCTGAGGCTCATTAATATTTCTTTTGTTGCCGTTGATGAGGCGCATTGTATTTCTGAATGGGGCCATGACTTCCGTCCGGAGTACCGTAAGATCCGTCAGGTGATCAGTGGCCTGGGACCTGATATTCCTATCATTGCCTTAACGGCTACAGCTACACCGAAAGTGCAGCAGGATATCATCAAAAACCTGCAGATGTCTGATGCGACTTTGTATAAGTCGTCTTTTAACAGACCCAATTTATTTTATGAGATCCGCCCTAAAAGGGATGTCCTTAAGGAAATCATCAGGTTTATTAAGCAGAACACCGGGAAATCGGGTATTATCTATTGCCTGAGCCGTAAAAAGGTGGAGGAAGTTGCGGAGGCATTGAACCTTAACGGGATCAAGGCTTTGCCTTATCACGCAGGCCTGGAGCCAAAGGTGAGAGCGGATACACAGGATAAGTTCCTGATGGAAGATGTAGAAGTTATTGTAGCAACGATTGCTTTTGGAATGGGTATCGATAAGCCTGATGTACGTTTTGTGATCCACCATGATATCCCTAAGAGCATGGAAGGCTATTACCAGGAAACAGGCAGAGCGGGCAGAGACGGCGGAGAAGGTATTTGCGTGGCTTTTTATGCACAGAAAGACGTGGAGAAACTGGCGAAGTTTATGAAAGACAAGCCTGTTGCTGAACGTGAAATAGGGACTCAGATCCTGAAGGAAGTGATCGACTATGCTGAATCCGGTGTTTGCCGCAGGAAGCAGATTCTTCATTATTTCGGGGAGAACTTTAATGAAACGGGGTGTAACTGCATGTGCGATAATTGCAAGAAACCTAAACAGCTTTTCGAAGCTGAAGAGCATCTGAAAACTGTGCTGACTTTAATTAAAACATCAGGAGAGAAGTTCGACGATACACATATCCTTAATATCTTAATGGGGCTGGAAACAGCACAGACTATTGCATACGAACACAGCAAACTGCCTGAGTTTGGTATTGGCAAGGTGGAAGACGGAGAAAACCTGTGGAAATCACTGATCAGACAGGCGGTATTGAATAACTTTTTATCAAAAGATATTGATAACTACGGACTGCTGCACTTAACCAATTCGGGAAATGATTTTATCACCAATCCTTATGCGCTGAAGTTTATACTGAATGAGCCTATTGAAAGTGCTGCTGATGACGATGAGGATGACCTGAAACATGGTACCGGCACACTGGACAATCAGTTGCTGTTATTGCTTAAAGATTTACGTAAGAAGATCGCCAAGCAGAAGAATGTACCGCCTTTCGTAGTTTTTCAGGATCCTTCGCTGGAAGAGATGTGCACACATTACCCGATCTCTATGGAAGAGCTGAAGCAGATCTCCGGAGTGGGTAATGGTAAAGCAGCGAAATTTGGCAGTCCTTTTATTGAGCTGATCAAAAAATATGTGACTGATAATGATATTGAACGTCCTATTGACCTGATCATTAAAACACAGGCAAATAAATCGCAGTTGAAAGTTTCTATTATCCAGAATGTTGACAGGCAAATTGGCCTGGAAGATATTGCGAAGTCTAAAGGCATCACTTATTTTGAGATCCTGAAGGAGATTGAAGCAATAGTAAATTCGGGCACTAAACTGAACCTGAATTATTTTGTAGATGAGATTCTGGATGACGACCGTCAGGATGAGGTATTTGATTATTTCCGTTCTGCGGAGAATGACTCCATAGATGAGGCGCTGAAAGACCTTGGTGAAACAGATTATACACGCGAAGAGATACAGTTAATGCGTATCAAGTTCATGTCTGAACTTGGAAACTAAAGAATAGAATGATCAATTTCGAACTAGATAATTTAAAAAATCAAACTTCAGGAAACTTCTTTTTAATGGCTGGTCCCTGTGCAATTGAAGGGGAAGAAATAGCCTTAAGGATTGCGGAGAAGATTGTAACTATAACTGATAAACTGGAAATACCCTTTATTTTTAAAGGGTCTTACCGCAAAGCTAACCGCTCTAAAGGAGATTCATTTACCGGAATTGGTGATGAGAAAGCGTTGAAGATCCTGGAAAAAGTAGGACGTACCTTTGGTGTGCCAACAGTTACTGATATTCATGAAAGTGAAGAAGCCGCCATGGCAGCAGCTTATGTTGATGTGCTCCAGATCCCTGCTTTTCTATGCCGCCAGACAGATCTGTTGATTGCTGCGGCTCAGACAGGCAAAGTGGTCAACATTAAAAAAGGGCAGTTCCTTTCTGCAGGGTCAATGAAATTCGCTGTTGAAAAGGTGAATGAGGCTGGCAATGGAAGGGTAATCCTGACCGACAGAGGGAATACTTTCGGCTACCAGGACCTGATTGTAGATTACAGAGGGCTGCCTGAAATGCAGGGCTTCGGTGTTCCTGTAGTGATGGATGTGACTCATTCTTTGCAGCAGCCTAATCAGAGTTCGGGTGTTACAGGCGGGAAACCTCAGCTGATAGAAACTATAGCTAAAGCTGCAATAGCAGTTGGTGCCGACGGTTTATTCATTGAAACTCACCCTGATCCGGCCAATGCTAAATCTGATGGTGCCAATATGCTGCACCTGGATTTACTGGAAGACTTAATGGTTAAGCTGATCAGGATCAGACAGGCCGTTATTTAATTAAAATATATTTTCTGTAATTAAAAATATAATCCCCGGCGGACGGCATCTTATCCTAATCACTTTAACCGGGTGATGATAAATGCAGTCCGCCGGTTTTGTTTGCGGCCTGCCGCTGTATCATTGGAAGCAACAGGTTGTGTTGCCCCAAATCCTTTAAAACTTAGCCTGTCGCCTGCAATCTGATGCGCCACTAAATAAGTATATACTGAATTTGCACGCTGCAGAGAGAGTTTCTGATTATCTGCCGCATTGCCTGCATTGTCGGTATGGCCTTGTATTTCTATGGCGATGGACTGGTTTTGCTGCAATAGTTCCAGCAGGTTTCCCAGTTCAGTGACTGATGCGGGCAGCAGCTCAAATTGGTTAGTATCAAAAAAGATATTCTTTAATACTACGTTTATCCCCGGTTTGAGTTTCTGCAGGAAAATCTCCAGTGTAAATGGTTTTCCATCTATGGTTTTATTCAATTCAAAGTTATCAGAGTAAAAAAGATAACCATCAGCTACAGCATTTAAGGAATACATGCTGCCTAAGGGCATCACTGCTAAAAAACTGCCGTTCTCCGGGTTAGTGTAATCATTGAATTTCAGTTCTCCGGTTTTCAGGTTTACTACCTGAACCGTAGCCGCCAGAAACTTGCGGGTTTCTGAATCCCTCACAATCCCTTTTACATAGGTAATAGGTAGTGGTTTCGCTGCTGCCGGCATGGAGAAGCTATAGATGTCCATATCCCCGAATCCATCTTTGAGAATGGAGGAGAAATATCCCTGGCTACCATCGGGACTCACGATTAATCCTGTTTCTTCATTAAAGGTATTGATGGGATAACCGATATTTACCGGAACACCCCATTTTCCTGTGTCCTGCATCCTGCTATAAAAAATATCCATGTTTCCCATTCCCGGCCATCCGTCGGATGAGAAGTATAATGTTTTCCCATCGGGGTGGATAAATGGCGTATTTTCATTGTAGGAAGTGTTAATCTGTGGCCCCAGGTTTTCTGGTTTGCCCCAGTTGCCATCGGCAGCTAAAACAGTTTTCCAGATGTCATATCCTCCCAATCCCCCGGGACGGTTGCTCACAAAATAAAGCGTGTTGCCATCCGGACTAATTGCAGGCTGTGAATCCCATGAGGAGGAGTTTACTGTTTCACCCAGATTGAAGGGGGTGTCCCAGTCTTTCCCATTTTTATGGCTTACATATAAGTCACAGCTACCCATGCCGTCGGGCCTGTTACATCCAGTGAAAAATAGATACATGCCATCGGGCGAGATGGATTGTGCCCCTTCATTCAGACTGGTATTGATCTGCTTGCTCATTGGCTGGGCAGTTTGCCATTGCTCGTTAACCTTATGAGAAATATAAAAGTCCTCGTTACCCTTTACGGTACGGCTAAAGATAAAATTCTGGCCGTCCGCCGTCAGTGCCGGGAAATATTCCCGCTCATTGGTATTTATAGCTTCACCTAAATTAATTGGGGTATATTTCTGAGGTTTTGTGAGGGCAATCTCAGCAAACTCACAATCCGTGATATACTTGGTAGCTTTGATTACCATCGCCTGGTCCTTACCAGCGAACTTATTTTTAAATAACAGCAGGTTTTTTTTTGCTTCTGTGTAAGCACCGGTATGCACCAGGGCGTCTGCATAGGAATAATATGTTCTGGCTTCGGGAGCGGTTGTGGTAATGGCTATTGCTTTAGCATAATTTAGCTGTGCTTTTGTGTATTCTTTTTTTAACCTGTACACATCTGCGAGCTGGGTAAAGGCCAGCTGAAAGCCGGAGTCTGCTGCTACTGCATCTTCGAGAGATTTAACAGCACCATCATAGTCCCTGTTTTGCAAGGATTTTTGTGCATAATCAAAATTCTGCTGTGCTTTTCTATTGGCGGCTTGCTGGCCATGTACAAATTCAAAAAAGGTGAGGCATAGCGCTAACAGTATTATCCTTTTCATAATTGGTTTTCGTTCATTAATGCCGCCAGGAATTCCAGCCGGATAAACTTAAGGAAAAAAAGCAAATATTCAGGAATGAATTGCTGATCAAACATCAGCAGGAAGGTTAGGGGATATTCAGATATTTATGTGTCTGTAAAGAAATCTCCCATCTTGGATTTGCCATTACGTAGTCGATAATCAATGGGGTGATCTCTTTAGATTTTGACCATTCTGGCTGCAGGTATAATTTGCAGGTAGGGGAAACTGTTTCTGCATATTTCTCTGCCCATTCGAAATCGCTCTTATTAAAAACGATCACTTTCAGTTCATTGGCGAACGGCGTAATATCAGGGCGTGGAGCTTTGAACTTTTTAGGCGATAAGCATATCCAGTCCCATGTGCCCGACAGCGGATAGGCCCCAGAAGTTTCAATAAAAGTCAGGATATTCCTCTCCTGAAGTTTTTTGGTCAGGTAGTCCATATTATAGATCAGCGGTTCACCACCGGTAATCACTACAGCTTTACCAGGAAAAGTATCAGCTTTGGCAGCAATATCATCTGCGCGTGTAAGCGGATGCAATTCTGCATCCCAGCTTTCCTTCACGTCACACCAGTGGCAGCCTACGTCACATCCTCCTAAACGGATAAAATAGGCAGCTTTGCCTGTGTTAAAACCTTCACCCTGTATAGTGTAGAACTCTTCCATTAAAGGAAGCAATGTGCCGTCAGCTGGAATATTGTGTGCCATATATGAATTGGCAAAGTTAAAAAAATATGGATGGTAAAAAGTAATATATGTATATTGATCAGGTTTAATGACGGGGCGATGAATAATAAGGAAGTCAATGGCTGATTTACGCTGGTATAAAATAGAGGAGCAAATCCCTGAAGGTGATTTCATCAGGCAGGTTGCTGTTGCCGGGAAAAAGCTGTGCCTGCTGAGGAACGAAGGGAAAATCTACCTGCTGCAGAATAGCTGTCCTCATGCGGGAGGTATACTCAGCGGCGGTTGGTGTGAAAAAGGTGCATTGGTATGCCCGATCCACAGGTACTCCTACAACCTGGAAAATGGCCGGGGAGCAGAGGGGCAGGGAGACTACATCAATACCTATCCTTTGCAGGAAAAAAAAGATGGTTTATACGCGGGATTCCGGCAGGGGTTATTTCGTCGTTTTTTTCACAAAGATTAATAACCCCGGGATATCAAATTCTTTGAATTAATTTAGGTAATCTATTTTGCAAAAGATGGATTAATGGTTCGGATGGTCAGTTCGCCCTAAACGCAAAAAGCCTGCAGAACTGAATCTGCAGGCTTAGCATAGTTATATGATTTACTTAATCTTTAATCGGGATAGATTTCCTTCTTAGCGGATGCAAGAGTGTTTTTCAGTAAGCCAACGATCGTCATCAAACCTACGCCGCCTGGGACAGGAGTAATCCATGATGCCAATGGGGCAACATTTTCAAAATCTACATCTCCGTATAACTTGAAACCGGATTTCGTAGTCGCAGAAGTTTCCCTGTTGATACCCACATCAATGATCACTGCACCAGGTTTTACCATGTCTGCCGTTACAAAATTCTTTTTGCCTATAGCCGCAACGATAATGTCTGCCTGTAGTGCCAGTTCTTTCAGATTGGCAGTTTTGCTATGGGTAAGGGTAACTGTACAATTTCCAGGGTTAGCATTGCGTGCCATCAATATGCTCATCGGGCTGCCAACAATATTACTGCGGCCCACAACTACACAATGTTTTCCGATAGTATCAATTTCGTATGCCTTGAGCAATAACATTATGCCATATGGCGTCGCCGGAATAAAGCAGGGCAGGTTGCGCATCATACGTCCCAGGTTTACCGGGTGAAAGCCATCCACATCCTTACGGTAGTCTATTGCTTCAGTAACTTTCTCCGGATCTATATGCTTAGGAAGCGGCAGCTGGACAATCAGTCCGTCTACACCTTTATCAGCATTGATCTCTGCTATTTTCTGTAATAATTCTTCTTCTGTTACGCTGTCATCATACCTGATCAGCGAAGATTTAAAACCTACTTTCTCGCAGTTCTTCATCTTGCTGGCCACATAAGTCTCGCTGCCACCATCATTACCTACCAATATAGCTAGTAAATGGGGCTGGCGACCGCTTGATGCCAGGAATTCAGCAGCTTCGGCTGCTATTTCCAGTTTTATTTTTTCTGATGCGAACTTTCCGTCCAGTAATTGCATATCAAATATATGTTGTGCTAAATATTAATCTAATTTCAATACCGCCATAAACGCAGTCTGCGGGATTTCCACATTACCTACCTGGCGCATTCTTTTCTTACCTTTTTTCTGTTTCTCCAGTAATTTACGTTTACGGGAGATATCACCACCGTAACATTTAGCGGTTACATCTTTACGTAAAGCTTTAACCGTTTCCCTTGCGATGATCTTGGCACCTATAGAAGCCTGAATAATAATTTCAAACTGCTGACGGGGGATCAGCTCTCTCAGCTTTTCACATATCCTTTTTCCGAAGTCATAAGAATTACTACGGTGGATCAATGAAGACAGTGCATCAACAGGTTCTGCATTTAAAAGGATATCCAAACGCACAAGGTCCGACTTACGGTAGCCGATCTGGTGGTAATCAAAAGAAGCATAACCTTTTGAAATTGTCTTCAGCCTGTCGTAAAAGTCGAATACAATTTCTCCCATTGGGATCTCGAATATTAATTCCACACGGTCTGAGGTAAGGTACGACTGGTTGACGATGGCTCCCCTTTTCTGAATACATAACGACATTACCGGACCAACGAATTCGGATTTGGTAATGATATTGGCTTTGATATAAGGCTCTTCTACATATTGTAACTTACTTGGGTCAGGAAGGTCCGATGGATTATTTACGATGATCAGGTCATTTTTAGTCGTCATTGCCTGGTAAGATACATTGGGAACAGTAGTAATTACCGTCATGTCGAATTCACGTTCCAGGCGCTCCTGAATAATCTCCATGTGCAGCATGCCCAGGAATCCGCAGCGGAAACCAAAGCCCAGGGCTGCAGAAGATTCAGGTTCAAAAACAATTGAAGCATCATTCAGCTGCAGCTTGTGCATCGCTTCTCTCAGGTCCTCAAACTCATCGGTGTCTACAGGATAGATACCGGCGAATACCATCGGTTTTACCTCTTCAAATCCTTTAATAGGCTCCAGGCTCGGTCTGTCTTTATGGGTAATTGTATCACCCACTTTTACCTCACGGGCTTCTTTGATCCCGGAAATGATATAACCTACATCGCCTGTTTTGATTACATCTTTAGGGGATTGCTTCAATTTCAGCGTACCTACTTCCTCTGCGATATACTCCTTGCCGGTAGCAACGAACTTTACTTTATCTTTCTTACGGATCTCTCCATTAAGGACTTTAAAATAAGCCACAATACCGCGGAACGAATCGTATACAGAATCAAAGATCAGTGCCTGTAACTCGCCTTCAGGGTTTCCTACAGGGGCAGGCACGCGTTCTACAATAGCACGTAAAATATCATAAACGCCCAGACCTGTTTTACCAGAGGCAGGGATGATTTCTTCTCTTTTACAACCAATCAGCTCTATAATCTGATCTTTCACTTCTTCGGGCATTGCGCCGGGAAGATCCATCTTGTTTAAGATCGGGATAATCTCCAGGTCGTGTTCAAGAGCTAAATAGAGGTTGGAGATCGTTTGTGCCTGTATGCCCTGAGAGGCATCGACAATCAATAAAGCACCTTCAGGCAGCTATGGAACGGGACACTTCGTAAGAAAAATCTACGTGCCCGGGGGTGTCGATCAGGTTTAATATATAGGTCTGTCCGTCCTGTTCATACTCCATTTGGATAGCGTGACTTTTAATGGTGATACCACGTTCACGCTCTAAATCCATATCATCAAGCAGCTGAGCTTGCGACTCCCGCTGAGTGATTGTGTTCGTGTATTCTAATAAACGGTCGGCTAAAGTGCTCTTACCGTGATCAATATGTGCAATTATGCAAAAATTACGTATGTGCTTCATCAGTGCCGCAAATATATAGTTTTAGCTTGATTATTCAGCACTATTGGCGAGCTCCAGTAAATTTTTGACCAGTTGTGCGTCTGTAAGGGAGTAACTGTATTCATCATCATCAGCGCCCATGCTTAAGTTTTCGTTCCTGAAAGCCATGCTGCTAGGGATTTGGCGCCTTGCTGAAGCATGAAATTCCCTGGCACCTGTTGTGCGAATTAAAGCACTGATATTTTTTTCGCTGATGCCGGCACCGGGCATAATCACAATCCGGCCAGCGGCCTGTGCAATCAGTTTTTCAATCACAGCAGCCCCTTCCAATGCTGAAGCTTTGCCTCCGGAAGTCAGGATACGGATGACCCCAAGGGAGATAATGTCTTCGAGTGCTTCTTCCATATTTTCTGTCATGTCAAACGCCCGGTGAAAGGCCACCTGCATAGGTCTGGCCAATTCAACCAGCAGAGCACACCTTGGCTTGTCTACTTTGCCCTCAGCAGTAAGGATGCCGATGACAACTCCTTCGCAGCCAAGGGCCCTGAACGCTTTGATGTCTTCTTTCATCAATTCAAACTCGAGGTCCGAATACAGGAAATCTCCAGCCCTCGGCCTGATGATTGGAAATACTTCAATACTTAGCATTTTTTTAGCCAGTAAAACTGAAGCATAGCTGGGTGTGGTACCTCCTTCGGGAAGACTGGCACAGAACTCAACACGTTTAGCGCCCCCTTCCTGTGCTTCGAGCGCAGAGGCCAGGCCATTTGCGCAAACTTCAATGTTTATCATATGATATGCAGAATTAAAGGAACGCCTGGAACAACAGCATTCCTATTATTAATTAATAATAGCTTTTACCGGGGACCAGCAGATCCTGGTTGTCGGCATTGCAAACAGCGAAACTAAATCCTTTCTGAATGGCATAGGCGCCATATTCGCCTTTTTTATTCAGAGCCAGAAAGCCTACCTGTATGTTCTTCGCAGTTTCAGGTTTCTTTTTGATGATGCGCATCACCGCTTCTTTGCAGGCTTCCTCAGGAGAATGTCCCTGGCGCATCAGTTCTACTACCAAAAAGCTGCCTACATTACGGATCACCTCTTCGCCAACACCCGTAGAGGTAGCGCCTCCAACTTCATTATCCACATATAATCCTGCGCCAATAATCGGGCTGTCGCCCACACGTCCATGTAACTTAAAAGCCATACCGCTGGTCGTACAGGCACCGGATACATTTCCACTGGCATCCAGGGCCAGCATCCCTATAGTATCATGATTATATTGATTTCCAGGCAGCATTTTCGGCGCAGCTTTGTCGTAAAGTTTATTCTCTATATTCATTACCGGCTCATATTTTGCCGTTTTCAGCCATTCTTTCCATGCTTTTTCGCTTGCGGGTGTTAACAGGTTTGTTTTCTCGAAGCCATTTTCCAGTGCAAACTGCAAAGCACCATCGCCAACAAGCATCACATGCGGGGTTTTCTCCATCACCATACGTGCAACAGCAATAGGATGTACGATATGTTCCAGGGCTGCCACAGCACCACAATTGCCCTTGTCGTCCATAATGCAGGCATCGAGTGTAACTTTCCCATCACGGTCGGGCATGCCGCCATAGCCTACCGACTGGTTATTAGGGTCGGCTTCAGGCACCTGGACACCTTTTTCTACTGCATCAAGTGCTCGGCCACCGGCTGACAAGACCTTCCAGGCATCGTGATTTGCAGCAATACCAAAGTCCCATGTAGAAATTACCATCGGTTTAATTGCAACATTAGCAGCGGCAGCTTTGGCGGGCGGCAAGACAGCAGCCACTCCAGATTTATCAATAGCCAGCAGCGAAGCTGATAGGGCAGAGCATTTAATGAATTTTCTACGGTCGAGCATAAAATATTTAATCTTTTATAGTAAAATGGTCTTCGTCTTTTAAAAAGGGGAATGCGCTGCGTACTTTTACCAGATCATCATAACTGATGCTGAAAGTATACAGGTCTTCGTCTTCAGGCTTATAGTAAACTGTATTGCCGAAGGCATCAATGCACATCGAGTGGCCACTATGGTAAACTTCTTTACCGTCATGGCCAACCCTGTTCGTGGCAATGACATAACTTTGGTTCTCAATGGCGCGTGCAGGTATCAGTGCCTTCCAATGCGGGATACGCTTATCGGGCCAGCTGGCGATAACCAGTAAAATATCATAAGCATTGTCAACATTGCGTAGCCAGACAGGGAAACGCAGGTCGTAACAGATAGCAAGCCTGATTTTCCATCCTTTCAGTTCAACAATAACCTGTTCCTTTCCGGATGTATAAATTTTATCTTCACTGCTCATGCCGAAAAGGTGCCTTTTATCGTAATATTGAAATCCGCCATCCGGAAGCATCCAGATCATGCGGTTATAGTAGTTGCCATTTTCTTTGATGATGAGGCTCCCGGTAATCACACATTCGTATTTTATAGCAGCCTGGGCCATCCATGACATCGTTTTACCGTTCATCTCTTCAGCAAGGGCAGCGGCATTCATGCTGAACCCCGTGTTGAACATTTCGGGTAAAATGATCAGATCTGTTTTTTCCTTTACACCTGAAGATAACCTTAAAGATAAGTTCTGCAGATTTTTATCAATATTTTCCCAAAATAAATAAGCCTGAAAAATGGTGATCTTGAGATTATTGATTTTAAGATAATTCGGTTGTTCCATAGGATATAATTAACGGAGAGGCATGTAATTTAACATTTTATAAGTAGAACGATCAGGTTATGTTAGTTTCATTAGTCTTTCAACGGCTTTTTCTAGTGTATCGTGCTTTTTTGCAAAACAAAAGCGTAAAACATGATGATCTGTATTCCTGTTATAAAATGCGGAAACAGGAATACTGGCTACGCCAAAATCTTTAACCAGCCGCCGGGCAATAGCCACATCTGCCTCATCGCTTATATCTGAGTAAGTAACGCACTGAAAGTAAGATCCATTACAAGGTAATAATTTAAATTTTGTCTGCCCCATCAGGGAACGGAATAAATCACGCTTTTCCTGGAAGAATGCTGATAAACCAGCATAAGTAGCAGGATCTTTCAGATATTGTGCAATGCCGACCTGCATAGGCGTATTTACGCTGAATACATTGAACTGGTGGACTTTCCTGAACTCTTTCATCAGGTAATTTGGCGCCAGGCAATAGCCAGTTTTCCAGCCGGTAGTGTGAAGTAGTTTCCCGAAAGACCCTACGATAAAGGTACGCTCACGCAATTCAGGATACAAGGCTAAGGAACGGTGCTGTTCCCCGTCATATATCAGGTGTTCATAAACCTCGTCACTGAGAATCAGGATATCTGAATCTTTGGTAAGCTTGATCAGCGCCTCAATATCTTTGTCGCGCAGAATAGCACCTGTAGGATTATGGGGACTGTTTAAAATGATCATTTTTGTATTGACGGTAAACAGTTTTTTTACCATTTCCCAGTCAATATCGTAATCCGGCGGTGCCATTTCATAAGGCTTAACGAGTCCGCCCAGCATTTTGATGGTAGGGGCGTAGCTATCATAAGCAGGTTCGAAAATAATCACTTCATCACCTGCACCTATATAAGCACTGAGCGCAGTAAAGATCGCCTGTGTACCTCCGGCAGTAATAGTAATTTCAGTGTCAGGATTATATTCTGCTCCATATAACCGGTTCACTTTGTCTGCAATTAATTCTCTGAGCGCAGGAACGCCAGTCATAGGTGCATACTGATTATGTCCGTTTTTCATTGCATCAGCTACAAGCGCTATCAATTTAGGGTCAGCTTCGTAGTCTGGAAAGCCCTGTGAAAGGTTTATGGCATTGTTTTCTGCCGCTAATTGTGACATTACCGAAAATATGGTGGTAGTTGTACCTGGCAGTTTGGAGTAGGTAGTAGATATCATGTGGGGGCTAAAATAGAAATTATTTCAATTTTAATATTATTCCGAATATATTTAATAATTTCAACACCTATGACTTTTAAAACAAAAGAGAGCAAACTACTGCTGGTTTTAGGAACCTTCTTTGTCGCTAATGCCATTTTATCCGAATTTATCGGTGTTAAAATATTTAGCGTAGAAGCCACATTGGGAATCAAAAAATTTGCAATTAATTTATTGGGTGTACCGAATTTATCATTTAATATGTCGGCTGGTGTAGTTACCTGGCCGGTGATATTTATCATGACCGATATTATCAATGAATACTTCGGCCTGAAACAAGTAAGACGCCTGTCTATCCTGACCTCTATATTAATTGCTTATGCCTTTCTGGTGATTTGGGGGGCAATGCACCTGACGGCATCAGATTTCTGGGTAAACCAGGAGATCAATGGCGAGAATTTAAATATGAATAATGCTTTTTCAGGGATCTTTGGCCAGGGGATGTGGATTATTGTTGGCTCTATCGTTGCATTTCTGGTCGGGCAAATTGCCGATGTATTTATTTTTCATAAGATTAAGAAGATCACGGGTGACAAAGCGTTATGGCTACGCTCTACAGGTTCAACATTAATTTCGCAGTTGATAGACAGTTTTGTAGTAATTTTTATTGCGTTTTATTTAAACCCGCAATACCACTGGAGCTGGCAAATGGTAGCAGCGATAGGGCTGGTCAACTATACCTATAAGTTTATCGTAGCGATAGCCATGACCCCTGTTCTTTACGTGGTACATTCCATGATTGATGGATATCTTGGAAAAGACCTGGCCAGCAGAATGATAAAGATGGCGGGGAGAAGATAATTTGTTGTTATATTTTATTTTATTAACAATAAAAGTATAATTTAGGGGGTATGAAATGTAAGTCAGTTTTCCTAACCCTTTTAGTAATGAGTATTTTACATCATGTGGCTCCGGCCCAAACAAAATATCTGCTATATAAGGGTAAAATTCCTAATTCAATTCCCAATAGTGTTGTAGAAAAAATTGCAGACAGAGACAATGGAACGCAATTCCTTAGTAACACAACCATTCCGAGCCTGCAGATATACCTGCCGGAAAAGACAAACAATACAGGCACTGCCGTCATCATTTGTCCGGGTGGGGGCTATAGCGGCATGGCTATTACTCATGAGGGTGCAGACATAGCCAAAGAATTCCAAAAAGTGGGTGTTGCCGCTTTTGTGCTCTATTACCGTACCCCTCTGGATCTTACAATGGCCGATAAAAGTATTGGTCCTTTGCAGGATGCACAGCAGGCTATCAAGCTGGTACGCGATCATGCAGCAGAGTGGAATGTGGATGTGCATAAAGTGGGAATCATGGGGTTTTCTGCGGGCGGCCATCTGGCTTCTACCCTGGGTACACACTTTAGCACGGCATTAATTGATAATAAAGAGCAGACCAGCCTGCGTCCGGATTTTATGATTCTGCTATATCCTGTGATTAGTTTATCAGATAGCCTCGCACATATGGGATCCAGGGAGAACCTGATAGGTAAAACACCTTCAAAAGCGCAAATTGATAATTATAGCAATGAGCTGCAGGTAACGAAAAATACACCGGTTACATTTCTTGTTCATGCCGGGGATGATAATGCGGTACCGGTAGACAATAGTATTGTTTTTTACAAAGCGCTGCAGCACAATGGTGTTCCTGCCGAACTGATTCTTTACCCTAAAGGGGGGCACGGGTTTGGGTTAATCAATAAGACGACACCCGACAGGTGGTTTGGCCATTGCATCAACTGGATGATCAGCAATCAGCTGGCGACAAAATAATATCTGCTGGCGGATATGTGAATGGATAGAAGGGTGAATATTGCAAGAATTGGAGTTGTTTTCAGCATGCTGAGTTGATCTTTGTGTTTAATTTGGTATCTTAAAGGCATTATTATGCCTTGGTTGCACAAATCCGGGATATGTTGGAGGCCGCCTGAGGGTTCTGCAATAATAAATCTTATAAACTAATACCATATCTGATTGAAAGCACCCTCTGTAAAACCATTAAAAAGAGTACTTACGCCTGTCCACCTGTGGGCGATTGCGGTAGGTCTGGTGATATCCGGGGAGTACTTCGGGTGGAATTTTGGTTGGGCTGTATCAGGGACTATAGGGTTCCTGATTGCTACACTGGTGATCACCTTAATGTATGTTACTTTTATTTTCAGCTATACTGAACTGACTACGGCGATACCTCATGCTGGCGGGGCTTTTGCCTATGGCTACAGGGCGATGGGGCCATTCGGGGGACTAATTGCAGGCTATGCAACATTAATAGAGTTTTTATTTGCGACGCCTGCCATAGCTTTTGCTTTAGGGAGTTACCTTCATTTTTTATATCCCGGTATTGCTGTGCTGTCCTCGGCATTATTTTTCAACGTAGTGTTTATCCTCATTAATATATCAGGTATTAAAGAATCAGCAAATTTCTCTGTATTCGTTACCCTGTTGGCGGTAGCAGAGCTACTCGTATTTATGGGCATCGTTGGCCCGCATTTTAAACTCCATACTTATTTAAGTAACCCTATGCCTTTTGGCTGGGCTGGTGTCTTTGCAGCCTTGCCCTTCGCCGTATGGTTTTATTTGGCCATAGAAGGTGTAGCCATGGTAGCCGAAGAAGTAAAAGATCCCAAAAAGAATATTCCAAAAGGATATATCTCCAGTCTGGCTACTCTGGTGTTTTTAGCACTTGGGGTGATGGTACTGACTGGCGGTATTACCGACTGGCGTAAGCTGAGCAATCTGGATTACCCACTGCCAGAAGCCATTGCTATAGTTCTGGGGAAATATAACGGACTCACTAAGATCTTTACCAGCATCGGTTTATTTGGTCTTATTGCTTCATTTCATGGTACCATATTGGCTTCATCGAGACAGGTTTTTGCTATGGCCCGGAGCGGGTATCTGCCGCAATCACTTGCCCAGGTGAACCAGCGCTTTAAGACACCGCACTGGGCTTTAATAGCTACCGGGCTGGTCAGCTTTGCGGCGCTGTTTACCGGCACTACCAGTCAGATCATCATTTTGTCTGTGCTGGGAGCCGTGGTTATGTATATGGTGTGCATGATCAGCTTATTTGTCCTCCGCCGGAAAGAGCCAAATCTGGAACGCCCGTTTGCAGCACCTTTTTATCCTGCATTTCCTGCCGTCGCTTTATTGATCTCTACCGTATGTTTAGCTGCAATTATATATTATAATGTGATGATCAGCGTTATTTTCTTTGCCGGACTTATAGTAGCCATGCTTGCATTTGTCCTGCTTGGGAAACATAAAATGAAAATACTTATAAATATCGATTAGTCATGGTTTATCAGCACACCATACGTGGAAAAGTATACTCTTTTGATAATCTGCGCGTATTGCTGGCCAAAGCTTCACCATTCCGCACCGGCGATGCATTGGCCGGACTGAGTGCGGATACCTATGAAGAACGTGTGGCTGCACAAATGACGCTTGCTGATATCCCGCTGAAGATTTTTTTAGATGAAGCGGTTATCCCTTATGAGATTGATGAGGTTACCCGTTTAATCATAGACAGCCATGATCCGGAGGGTTTTAAAACCATCAGTTCTTTTACTGTCGGGGAACTGCGGGACTGGCTGCTAAGAGAAGACACTGATACAATAGTATTAAAGTGCCTGGAAGCCTCTATAACACCTGAAATGGCGGCTGCAGTTTCAAAACTGATGCGTAATCAGGATCTGATCGCTGTAGCTCAGAAATGTGAGGTGGTTACCCGTTTCAGAAATACCATTGGCTTAAAAGGCAGGTTTTCTGCAAGATTACAACCCAATCATCCAACGGATGATCCCAGAGGGGTAGCTGCCAGTATTATTGACGGGCTGTTATATGGCAGTGGGGATGCTGTAATAGGAATTAATCCAGCCTCTGATAGTCCTGCGGCAGTGATGAAGCTATTGGTATTAATTGATAATATCCGGCAGCAGTTTAATATTCCCATACAATCCTGCGTGCTAAGCCATGTTACCACAACAATTGATCTTATCCATCAAAATGCACCGGTTGACCTGTGTTTTCAGTCTATTGCCGGCACAGAGACAGCGAATACCAGTTTTGGGGTAAACCTGAGTTTACTTGAAGAGGCCTGGCAGGCAACGCTATCGTTAAACAGGGGTACTATCGGAAATAACGTGATGTATTTTGAAACCGGACAGGGCAGTGAGCTATCGGCCAATGCCCATCATGGGGTAGACCAGCAGACCTGTGAGGCAAGGGGCTATGCTATAGCCAGGAAGTTTAAGCCCATGCTGGTCAACTCTGTAGTTGGCTTTATTGGTCCTGAATACCTGTATGATGGCAAGCAGATCATACGCGCTGCGCTGGAAGATCATTTCTGTGCTAAATTATTGGGACTTCCGATGGGCGTGGATGTTTGTTATACCAATCATGCCGAGGCCGATCAGGATGATATGGATAATTTGCTTACTTTATTGGGCGTGGCAGGCTGTAACTTCATTATGGGCATTCCCGGTTCTGACGATATCATGCTCAATTACCAGTCGACCTCCTTTCATGATGCATTGTATTTAAGAAAAGTTTTGGGCTTACGTCCGGCTCCGGAATTTGAGCAATGGTTACTGCAGCAGGGGATAACCGATGCAAAAGGAAATATTTCACCATCAGGGCCTGGTATGCTCCTGAGTAAAACCGCTCCCTTATGGCTGATGAAGTAACAAATGAATCCTCCTTTACTGATCCTTTAAGTTTTTTAAAGGCCTTTACTGCAGCGAGGATCGCTATAGGCCACACCGGGGCCAGTATTCCCATAAAAGCATCCCTGGAATTCAAACTGGCACATGCGCATGCACGTGATGCTGTTTATTCGGCAATGGATATGGAAATGCTGACAGATCGCTTAGCACAGTTCAACCTGCCAGTGTTATCCTTACAAAGCCGGGCGGAAAGCAGGGCAAGCTATTTGCAGCGGCCCGACCTTGGGCGATTGCTGGATCAATCCGCGAAGGATATTGTAGAAAACCAGGTTTCAGGTGCGGAAGTATCTATTGTTATTGCTGATGGTTTATCTGCTCTGGCCATCCACGAAAATATTGTTGGCCTGCTGGAGCTGCTCATTCCTAAATTGCAGGCTGCAAATCTGCGCCTGGCACCTATATGTTTGGTGCAACAGGGCAGGGTAGCTATCGGAGATGAGATAGGCAAAGGGCTACAGGCTGTATTATCGCTGGTGTTTATTGGTGAGCGTCCCGGGTTAAGTGCTGCCGATAGTATGGGTGCGTATCTGACTTACCATCCGCGGCCGGGCCTGGCAGATGATTCCAGGAACTGTATCTCAAATATAAGGGCTGGCGGATTGCCGGCAGACCTGGCGGTTACGAAGATTTTTTACCTGATACAGGAAGCCTTTAAAAGAAAACTAACAGGTATACACCTAAAAGACAATGCTGGCTTACTTTAAATTCTGGCTGGTGCTTTTTGCTTTTTATAAGTAATTGCAGGTATAAGGATGGCTAATGAGTCCTCTTGCTTTCTTCATCATTTCCGAAATCCCTTTGGCTGACATTTATCTTGTTATTTCCGAAGTTTAAAGTCATTGAAATTCTAAAATATCTGCTGCTATTATTTTCGTTATATACTTGTTTAATACCATTTACTGCTGATGTATAGTTTTTTAGGTAGGCACTATTTAATACATCATTTACCATTATTGATAGCTGCATTGTATTGTTCAGGAAACTCTGCTTCATAGCCATGTTTAAACCAGATTGATTGCCAAACTGATATAAGCCTCTGTTAAATGCTGAGCTATAAAAGTAATCGGCCTGCAGCTTTGTGTTTTTACTTAAAGAAAAGGTATTGCTGGTAGACACATATAATTGTGCACCATTTTTCGCTGTTGCGTTAAGGTTGCCCGCCAATTCACTTTTAGAGGCTAAAAAATAAGCCATATTCTGGCTTTGCCACCAGCTGAAGATGCCGGCTGTGTAATTTTCTCCAAGGCCATAATAATACTCTTTATAATAGTTTTCCCTGGTTACAATTAAAGTATTCGTTTCTGGGTCTGATGTAAATACAGGGCCAAAACCGTCCTTTGTTAAGTTGAAAAATAGGTTAGTACGCAATTTACCTTTATCAGTATAGCTGAAATCAAAATTGTCGCTAAATGAAGGTTTCAGGAAAGGATTGCCCTCAGAGTAGCTTTTACTATTGAGGTAAGAACGGAACGGATTGAGCAGTGCAAAACCAGGACGGTTAATCCGCTTTCCGTAGCTGAGAATGAAATTATCATCGTCGCTCTTTTTATAGGCAATATATACTGTAGGGAAAAGTTTCAGATAGTCATTCTTTATATTTTGGTTTAATGTTCCGGAATAACCTTCAGTTTGCGTATTCTCCAGCCTTAATCCCAGCTGCAGACTAAGTTTTTGTGTCACGTTTTTAGTCCCTGTAAGGTATAGAGCCTCATTTTTTTCTTTATAGCTGAATTGATTGGATAAGTTAGCGTCCGGGACCGGGCTTCCTGTTATGGTGTTGAGGTAGGAAATATCGCCCTCACTATTGGTAAGACTAAATTTAGCTCCATAAGAAAGGTTGATTAGTTTCATAGGGTGCTCAATACCTATTTTCGAACTAAAATTATCAATGTTTTGGTTAGCTATATTTATCGCTGCCAGATTGATATTCAGGAATTCCATATCAGGCAAAAAGGTTTTTGCTATAAAGTTGTTGTCAGTTTTGGCATCATAGATAAAATAATCGAAGTCCACTGCTAATTTCCGGTTTAGCGTATCCAAATCCGCTACCAAATGTGCATTATAAGTATGGCTTACCGATGTCTGGTCCCGGTACCCTGTTTTAATTAATAAAGAATCCATCGCTCCGGAAATATTGAAAATATCAATCCTTGTATCGTCGCCACCACCAGAATTAGTATAATCTCCTAAGTATTGGAGGCCTATAGTAACCTTTTTGGAAAGATCATAATCTATAGCCATACGTCCTGAAATGTTGTCTTTTTTCTCCTTTCCATCATAACTCATCTGCCAGGGGCCAGTAGGATAATATGTTTTTAAATCCTGTTTTACGCCGCTATTTCCAAGGCTTGCCCCTCCGCTAAATGATAGCTTCAGTCTGTTCCTGTTGTAGAGGTAATTGTCCCTCAGTGTAAAGAAATTGTATTTGTTCTGGTCGTATGCCAGGGAGGCTGAATTTTTCCACGAATTACTCAGCCCTTTTTTCAGGACAATATTAATCAGGCCGCCATCTCCGTCAGCTTCATAATTTGCAGGTGGATTGGTGATTACCTCAACGCTTTTAATATCCGCGGAGGGAATAGCATTTAAATAATTGAATAGCTCTTGTCCTGTGAGCTGAACCATGTGCCCATCGACCATTACACGCGAAGCTCCTTTGCCCAGCATACTGATTGTGTTGTTCCTGATTATTACTCCTGGTGCCGCAGTTATTGCCGCTATAGCATTCCCGCCGATAGCAGAAATACTGTTTTCTACATTGAATATGATTCTGTCAGTTGTATAGGTCACCAGCTTCTGTTTTGCGCTGACTGTAATCCCTTTCAGGTTTTGTGTGTCTTCTTTCAGAACTATTGTGCCCAGATCAAGGTCTTTATAGGCAATGATTACCTTTTCCCAGCTGGTATAACCTAAAAAGCTGATCCTGATCTTATACTGGCCTGCTTTAACTTTGCAGTAGAAAGTGCCGTCCTGATGGCTGATTGCTCCTGGAGCATCATCAATCATTTTTCCAGAGGGACTGCTGATGATGACATTGGCGCTACCTATAGCTGCGACGTCGTCTTTGACAAATCCTTTGATTTGTATTTGTGTGTATCCAGCTAGTGGAAGTAGTAAAAAAACAGACAGTATGATGCGATTCATATATTTCATGTTAATAATAATTGAAATGATAGGCGCAAGATGCTGCAGAAGACGTAGAAATACGTCCGACATAAAAAAGTCGAACCAATTTCTTTATAAAAAAGAAAGTACTCCTTTTTACCAGAGCGTACGACTTTTTGATAACACGTTTATAATAAGTGTGTTTTTCGATATTGAGTAGACATAAGGACTGAGTAGAAGTCCGGGCTGCAGATTGCAGTATTGGAATCGTTTATAATGAGTGTATTTTTCGATATTGAGTCGGAGTAAGGGCTGCATGTTTTTTAAAAGCAGTATTGAAAGAAGACTTGGAGTTGAAGCCCACTTCATATAATATTTCAAGCACAGTGACCTGTGCTTTTTTGGGATCTTTCAAAATACGCATTGCTTTTTCAATACGATAGGCATTTATAAAGTCAAAAAAATGCTGGTTGAGCGTATGGTTAATCAAAATTGAAAGATCACGGACAGGCATTTTCATTTTTGCTGCCAGGTCCTGTATGGTTAATGATGGTTCAAGGTAAGGTTCTTCAACAGTCATATACTCTTTCAGCTTTTCAATTTTTTCATTGTTCAGCTTCAGGTTTTCCGGATTGTCTAAAGTACTTTCTTCCGTTATAAGCACTTCAACAGGTTTAAGACTGGCATCTATTCCTCTAAAAAGATCCGGATAATAAAGCGCATTTAATACGATCCAAAGGATAAACAGCAGACCGGCAAGGAGCATCAAAACTGTAAGTGAGTTCGCAATATTGGTGTATTCAGTGTATTTGATAATATCTTTTACCTGTGTAACAACATTCAGTGCAATAATGACCACGGTAAGTTGAAAAAGCCATTTGTAATTAGATAGAGAGACATTGCTGGCGTAATTTTCAAGCAATAAGGTTCTGTATTTTCTTAATGCCACAAGGTAAGCTGCGATGTAGGCGAGGGATTGAATATGAATAGCCATGTCCAGGAGCTTTATTTCACTCATTGCCATTGCATGTTGCAGGAAATTTTGTTGTGAAGCAGTCCCAGCCATAAAAAATCCAGGGATGAGGATCAGTACAGACAGGAAAAAAGGAACGGCATGGAGGACATGCTTAGCCTTTAGGCGGAAATCTGTATAAATCAAAGACAGCACGTATAAATATAAAAGCGGGCTTTTAAGGAATGAAATACAGAATGCGCGCAGTATTTCTATATCAGGTGGAAGCCTGACAAACCGGTAATAGAAAAAAGAGCTGATGTCTATGGCAGTAATAATCAAAAACAGCGCAAGGAGGATATTCCTGGTCTTATTATTTGTTTTTACAGTGAGCAGGAAGAAGGCGAAAAAAAGGAAAATCAGGACAAGTACAAAACTGATGACGGATACCAGATCCAATAAATTTTTGTCGTCCATTGCCGTATAATTAATTGCTGCTTGTATAATTGATTGCTACTAAAGTAAGAATAGCATTAGATATTGATCATTTAAACTTTTAAATAAAGATCCAGTTATATAGGCCTGTTGTTGGTTTTTAAACTGGTGCCGTACAACGTTTAAATAAGAGGATGTATTATAAATTATGTACATCCTCTTTTATTTGTTCTTATCCGTATCCCCTGCAGGCTGGTTTTCTAATTCGGAATACTGAGCAGTCGAATTTCATTTTTACGGCACCTTGTAAACAAGCTTAATCACATTAAGTATAATACGTAAGTAGTGAGTATATTAATTACTTTGTTTTCTTACATATTTAGTGAGGATCACTATCACCTGACCTTCAATTCTTCCTTCGATCTGGTCTGTGTTATCTTCTACCAGGCGGATGTTTTTTACCACTGTACCTAATTTTGCGCTCAATGAAGAACCCTTAACATCCAGTGTTTTTGTTAAAACCACCGAGTCGCCGGCTGTTAGCAGATTGCCATTGGCATCTTTATGAAACTCTGCTACAGCATCATTATCATCGTCGTCTGCGGCTTTTGCCCATGCCAGCGTTTCCTCATCAAGATATAGCATATCAAGATTGTCAAGTGCCCAGCTTTCATTATGAAGGCGGTTAAGCATGCGCCAGGAAACTACCTGTATTCCTGGAACCTCGCTCCACATACTTGTAGTCAGGCAGCGCCAGTGATTAGCGTTCATTGCTTCTTTTTTATCAATCTGAGCTGAGCAGGTATCACAGATCATCAGGCAATTAGCCACATTGTTCTCTGTTTGAGGCTGCACCTCATATATTTTTAAGGTTTCCCCGGATTGGCATAATTCACACTTGTTTTCGCTTCTTTGCAGCAGTTCTTCTTGCAGTTTCATATCTTCTTGTTAAAATAGAGAGGGCGAAGATAATTATTTTAGTGATAGTATCCATATTGTGACAGCCTGTTACATTCAGCTTTTTGCTGCTCTTATAATTATGCCTATTTTTAGGTGTTTAGCAATCGATTTGTTAGGTTAGACTGATAAACGTAATAGATTTTTAGCACTCACCCTGATTTTATGAAAAACACTTTATCTGCATTTTGCCTCTTTGCCGCCTCAATCGTATCATTACATGCACAGCAGACGCAAAAACCTGTGCTGCACGGACGTAACTGGATGGCCATAACCGGCAAGCCTTTAGCTGCTACGGCAGGAGCAATGATCTTTCAAAAAGGAGGTAATGCTGTTGATGCATCCTGTGCGATGCTTGCTGCCACATGTACGATGTGGGATACGTTAAGCTGGGGTGGCGAAACGCAGGTGCTGATCTATAATCCGAAGACAAAAAAGGTAATCGCGATTAATGCTATGGGCGTGGCACCTACAGGTGCTACTGTAGCCTTCTTTAAAAATAAAGGATATAACTTTCCGCCTGAATACGGCCCTCTGGCAGCGACAACACCTGGGACTCCCGGAGGATTGATCTATATGCTGCTCAATTATGGTACGATGAGCCTGGAGCAGGTACTCGCACCGGCGATGGAAATGGCGGCTGGCTATGCTATCGAAGCACAATCGGCCAATAGTATGGAACGCGGCAAAGAACTGATCAAACAATGGCCTTACAGCAAAAAGGTATTCCTTATTCATGCCGGCGAAGAAAGAGAAGCGCCGGAAGCAGGAGAAATCTTTGTCCAGAAAGACCTGCTGGAAACACTCGGCAAAATGGTGGCAGCAGAAAAAAATGCACTCAAACAAGGTAAAAACCGCAAGCAGGCTTTAATGGCGGCATACGACCGTTTTTACAAAGGCGACATTGCCGAAGAATTTGTCCGCGGATGCCGGGAGCAGGGAGGGTTAATCACAATGCAGGACCTCGCGGCATGGAAACCCGTTGAAGAGGAGCCACTTACTGTAACCTATAAAGGCATAGACGTCTATAAACTGCAGCAATGGACACAGGGACCTGCAATGTTGCAAGCTTTAAATATCCTGGAGAATTTCGATTTAAAAAGTATGGGCTATAACAGTCCTAAATACATCCATACCCTTTACCAGGCGATGAACCTTTCTTTTGCTGACCGCGATTTCTATTATGGTGATCCTGCTTTTAAGCCCGTTGCACCAATAAAGGGCTTGTTAAGCAAGGAGTACGCAAAACAGAGGGCAGGGCTGATTAATTTTGATCACAATAATCCTGAGATAGGACCGGGAAATCCATATCCCTTTGAAGGAAGGTCGAATCCTTACCTTGACCTGCTAAAAAAAAGAGGGTTTGACCTGGATACCAGTAAAAGGAACTTTGCACCTAAACATGACATTGGATATGTTCAGCATGGGGTTGAAAATATGGCTTATCATAGAGAGGAAACACTTGCAAGTAAACAACAGGACGAAGAGGTTTATCAGGATAGATTGTGGAGAGGAACTACCTCTGTGGAGGCTGCCGACAAAGAGGGCTGGGTTGTCTCTATAACTCCAAGCGGTGGATGGTTGCCAGCTTGTATTGCCGGAAATACTGGAATAGGCATGAGCCAGCGGATGCAAAGCTTTGTGCTGGATTCAACCCTAAATCCCTTTAATGTAGTAGCACCCGGAAAAAGGCCCAGGGTAACACTTTCTCCATCACTGGCTTTGAAGGATGGCAAACCATTTTTATCTTCAGCCGTACAAGGAGGAGATACCCAAGACCAAAACTTATTGCAGTTCTTTTTAAATGTTGCGGAGTTCGGAATGAATGTACAGCAGGCCGCAGAAGCAGCAAACTTTAACACCAATCAGCTCTGGCTGTCGCTAGGCGGCACACAGACAAAAGACAGAGAGCCAAAAGCCGGGCAGCTGCTGCTGAATAGTAAAACAACAGACGCAGCAAGGGAGGAGCTGAAAAATATGGGATACATATTGAGTTTTGGAGAACGTACCAGCGGACCTATTAATGCGATTTTCTTCGACTGGAAGCATGGTAGCCTTTGGGGCGGCTCCAGCAACCACGGCGAGGATTATGGAATAGGTTGGTAATTTTGCTATTCTACGAAATTACCGATTTCATAATAATCTGGTTTAATGCTTTGAGGATATGCTTAATGCTTTTTGTTTCCTGTATATATTTTTTCTCCTGCATTGATCTTAACTTTTAAACTATT
>JAATFQ010000150.1 GCA_015655115.1 Sphingobacteriales bacterium | reverse complement strand
GCTCAATCGTAAATAGCTTACACCTATACCATTTTGCTCAGTAGAGAAAATATCTTTCAGCAGCGCATCCTTGGCTGTAGCATCCAGTGCATTAATCAGGCTGGCGCTACCGCCGGTAAGCGTATAACCAAAGCCATCAATAGATTGAAAGCGTTGTTTACTATCCACCTCAATAGTGGGGGCCGTATTCTGCACATCACTAAAATTCAGCGCTACATTCTGTTGTTGTAATAAGGTCGATTTATCACCTTTTGTGAGCCAGACGGCTATATCGCCTGAACCTTTAACCACTACCTCTGTAGCTGTCTTCTTTGATGAACATGCTGCAAGAGCAACCGTACATGCAATTAAAATATATCTTTTCATCTTCTGATTAAAATTCCTTTACTGATTAAAATTAAAACTGGTTTTCTGACAGACTTATTCTCAGGAATTACCTTATAAAATGCGTCTATCATTATTGGTTTGCTGATTATCCGATTTGCCAGCTCTGCATTGCGGTCTGCTGGCCGCTAGCCAGGTGTATTACATCCGTACAGCGAGGTCAACAAACAGAGTCTCTAATCATTGTAAAGGGTTTATACACCAAAGGCTGAATATTCAGCCTTTGGTGTATTTATTATTCATTTAAAATTATCTAACATTTGGGTTCCTGTCTATCTCTTGCTGAGGAATAGGAAACAGCAACTTCGCGTCAGTAACATTATAATTTAATGAAGTTCCGCTACCGTCTTTCTGGGCATTCATAACCGTAACCGCTCTGTTTGTTCTTAATAGATCGAACCAGCGTTGTCCTTCAAATGCAAGTTCCAGCCTGCGCTCCTTCTCAATAGCAAGGCGCATTGAAGCCTGGTCTGCTGCTGGAGTTCCGCCTAAATTGACTCTTTTCCTGATTTGATCTACAATAGTTTTTGACTGGGACCAACCTGTGGCACTCAGTTCATTTTGTGCTTCTGCTTTTAATAGTAGGATGTCCGCCAGACGGATAATGTAAGTGTCGGACTTATCGTCAGCTCTATATTTACGGATATGCGGGTATTTTGCGTAATCCTTCCAATAGGCATCATCCCATCCAATACCATCATATAAAAGGCTTGCAGCTTTACGTACAACATCCCCTTCATTATCAAAAGCCTGAACTAAATCATTTGTTGGAGTATTGAATTTTTTCCAGCCTGCACCAAAAAGCTGACTTGGCATCCAGTTGCCATGAAGACCACCCCAACCGTCAAATTGCATCTCCCAGATAGCTTCAGAATTATTGTCATGCTGAGAGTCCCATAGGTTATCATAATTGCTAACCAACGAGTAACCATTATTGATGGCAGCATCACTATACTGTAATACCTTAGCCCAATCAGGACTGGATTTTGTAGCATATACTTTAGCCAGCAATGCATTAGCAACACCTTTTGTTATGATTCCCTTATTTGTAGAAGTTGTACGTGCATTGGCTATACCGAATTCCAGATCTGATATAATTTGGGCATAGATAGCGTCTACACTTGCTTTTGCAGGTTGAAATTCAGCATCTGTATTAGGTATCTTTAAGACCATAGGTACAGATCCCCATAACCTCACCAGGTTAAAATACATATATGCTCTCAATGTACGCGCTTCTGCAAGGATTTGATTTCTTCTACCTCCTTCGTCCAGTTTCGGATCTTGTATATTTGGAACATTATCTGTAATTAAATTGCAGTTTTTAATGTCGCTATATAAAGAATTCCAATCTCTGGTAACATTGCCATTGGTAGAAATTACCGTAAATAGATCAAGCTGTAAGTTTGCAGGGTTATCTCCTCCTGCATAACAATTGTCAGCAACAACATCTCCGTTAACCATAAAGTCCATAATATGGTAGTCATTATACATACCATCATAAACACCCTGAATTAACTTTTCTGCTGCTGCAGCATCTGCAAAAGCAACATCAGGCGTTACATCGGTAATAGGCTGTTTATCTAAAAAATCTTTTTTACAACCTGAAAGTGTTAGGGACAAAGCACCCGCCACTAGTATTGAATATATTTTAAATTTCATTTCTTTAATTATTAAAATCCAACGTTTACACCTAATAAGAATGTTCTGGCCTGAGGATAAGTTCCATAATCAATACCCATTGAAGGACTTTTGTCATATTGTTGAACTTCAGGATCGAAACCATTATATTTTGTAAAAGTTAATAGGTTATAACTGGTTGCAAATACGGTAAGCTTGCTCATTTTCCATCTGCTAAGTGCTACCTGTCCGAAATTATAGGAAAGAGTCGCTGTCTTTAAGCGTAGATAAGAACCATTTTCTACATACCTGCTAGATGTGCGTGAATTGTCTGTACTTCTGATAGCTTTTGGCATATCAGTAATTTGTCCTTCATGTGTCCATCTGTCCAATACTGTAGATAGTTGATTTTTTGAATCGTATAAGCCTTCCAAATCTATCCGGGATGCATTGAATAGATCGTTGCCCTGTACACCCTGGAAAAACAATGCCAATCCAAAATTTCCGTAGTTAAGATTATTATTGATACCGTATGTAAACTTAGGTTGTGCATTACCGATATAAGTACGATCACCAGCATCTACACTTCCATTGCCATTTAAATCAGCATAGGTTGACATGCCTGTCTGTGGATCAACACCAGTAAATTGGTAGCCATAAAAGGCACCCAGTGGTTTTCCTACTTCAACCCTGATAGCATCATCACGCTGGTTAATAGAGGCGAAGCTGATGTTATCTATAGAATTACCCAGACCTGTTACTTTATTTCTATTGAAGGAAATGTTTAAATCTGTTGTCCAGGTGAATTTTTCTTTAGTAAAGTTTTTAGTTGATAATGCAAACTCTAAACCTTTGTTCTCCATTGAACCGGCATTTCTTGCTTGTAAGTCAAAGCCAGTTGACCGTGGCAGGGGAACATTCAGGAGCAGGTCATTAGTTTTTTTCAAATAAGCATCAGCTGTAAAAGTAATTCTTGAGTTAAACATACTCAGATCCAGACCTATATTGGTTTGTGTTGTTTTTTCCCAGGAAATATCACGGTTTTCTAATTGTTTGAAGTTGTACGAGCCCTGTGTTGTTGGTGAATATAAAGCCATATAAGAATAATCACCTATGCCTTCGTCATTACCCACTTTTCCCCAGCTTCCTCTTAATTTTAAATCATTAATCGTTTTGCTGTCTTTCATGAAGTTTTCTCCTGAAATCCTCCAGCCTACAGATGCTGAAGGGAAATAGCCGTAACGGTTTTCTTTTGCAAACCTCGATGAACCATCGGCCCTGAAATTCGAACTAAATAGGTATTTACCATCATATGCATAAGTTATACGCGCTAAATAAGAGCGTTTTGTCCATTGTGCCGCCGAAGGTAAATTTGGTGCTATTGATGTTGCCGCTGGTAGGAGTGCGCCATTTGCATCAAGGAACTTTGTTTCTTCATGTGCCAGGTAGTAATAATCAGAAGATTGTATTGTCATACCACCAGTAGCAGTAAAAGCATTTTTATCTACATTCTTAGTATAGTTTAAAATGTTCTCATTTAGCCATACATTGTCTCTTGTTTTGTTATTCTGATAGCGGCCCTGCTGAGTTCTACCATAATCTGATGTAAATGGATTTAAGAAGCCATCGTAAAAGTTACTATTGTTATTCGTGCTTATACTTGATTTAAAATAAAGGTCGTTAGTGAAGTTAACCTGAGCAGCAAAAGCACCCAGAAACCGGAAATTCCGTGTATGGTTGTTCTCGCGATAAGCATATGCAATTGGGTTTTCCCATCCACCTTGATTTGGGTCGCCCGCATATTGTCCGTTTGCAGTATACACACCTATTGTTGGAGGAGTAGTTAAAGCGGAAAGGATAACACCTCCTCCTGCAGTACCTGTATTATCATGCACATCAACAGATTTTCTATAAGTTAAAGCCGCATTGGCTGTAAACTTTAACCATTTGGTTACATTTTGTGAGCCGTTAAAGTTAGCTGTATATTTATCCAGAACTGCGGGAGCAACTGTTCCTTTATCCTGTTGATAGCCTGTAGAGAAATAATATTGTCCCCCCTTTAAGCCACCAGCCAGAGAAAGCTGGTAGTTATTTTGCTTTCCAGTTCCAAAAGTCTCTTTCTGCCAGTCTGTGTTTTCCGAACCGAAAGAGGCATAACCCAGTTCTTTCAGCAAATCATTGTATTGGCTACCATTTAATACATCCTGTGTTTTCCATATATTAGAAATTCCGGTATAGGCATTAAAACCAACTTGTAATTTGCCTGCGGTACCTTTTTTTGTTGTGATTAACACTACACCATTTGCTCCGCTTGAACCATATATCGCAGCTGCCGAGGCATCTTTAAGTACGGTCATCGTTTCGATGTCATTGGGGTTCAGGAAATCTGCGTTACGTGAAGTAACTCCATCAATTACATATAGCGGACTATTTGATGCCGTAATTGAAGTATTACCACGAATACTAACTGATATACCTGCGCCTGGTTTACCGGATTGTGAAGTAACCTGGACACCTGCCGCCTTGCCTTGTAAGGCTTGTAATGCATTGGTGACTGGCTGGTTCTGGATATCTTTCGATGATATCGATACTACTGCCGTGGTGATGTCCTTTTTAGTCTGAGTACCATACCCTATAACAACAACCTCATTCAATTGCTGGTTATCATCAGAAAGGGTAATGGCAATGTTAGCTCTGTTGTTTACTGGTTGCTCAATAGTTTTAAATCCTATAAAGGAGAAAACAAGGGTAGCATTCGTAGGGGCCGATAAAACATAACTACCTTTTTCGTTAGTTACCACACCCTGGTTTGTGCCTTTCACCTTTACCGAAACTCCTGGTAAGGGTAATCCCTGTTGATCTTTGACTTCACCTTTTATGTTGATATTCTGCGCAAAGACGGCAGATATACTACACAAAAGGCAAATGATAAAAAGAGTAGCTTTTTGTTTCATGATTTTGCTTTTTTTAAAAATTATTTGGTGTGTAAATTTAAGGGGTAATTTATGTTAAATACAAGTAAAACAGTAAATATATTTTTCATAACATATTGATATTTAATGTGTTATGTGTGTTTTAATACGCTTCGCTACCGTAGGGTAAAACGTAGATTAGCACTGATATACAGCACTTAAGGGTAGATTATTTCCTACTATAACAGTAGAAACGATACGCTCCGTTACCCCAAAATTTTGACTGAAATACAAAATGAAATAGAGGTTATTTCGGTATAAATACAGGAGAAATCCGATATCAAATGGTGAGTTAGGTGAAAAAAATAGATGATTTTTAGTCTAGAACGAGCTGGCTCCATCCGTTTTTATTTGCCTTTTTGAGTATAGTTTTACGTTCTTCCATCAGCAACTTAATTTTTGATCCATACGTCCAGCATGTACTTTGGCGGATATTAAGGATTTCGGCAAGCTTATGTGAGGAGATCTTTCCCTTAGTAGAGTAAATCAGGTAGATCATATAAAACGCCTTATTAATAGGAATCCGTGAATTATGGAAAACAGTGTACGTGGTTACCGATTCTTCATATCCGCATTTACTGCATCTTCTGCTGTAGGGGATATGGCCATTATAATAATGTGTGTTTTTACATTTGCGGCAGGTATAGCCATTCTTCCATTTCAGGTCGGACAGGAACAGGGAACAGCTCTCCTTATCAGGATAGATCTTGCTGAACTCTTCAAAATCCACATCAGCCGACATGACCCTGTCGCGCGTTACTTTTTCTACATTGGTCTGCAGTTCCTGGTTGTCCTGCTCCAGCAGCACATTCATTCTTGAAATTTCCTCTGCAAGCTGCAGCAGCCTGTCATTTGCGTCGATCAGCTCTGCATTTTTCGCTTCAATAATGAGCGACTTATGGTAGACTTCTTTTGTACGTTCTTCCACCTTAGTTTCCAGTTGCTGGTTAAGGTTATCTTTCAGCTTTACATTTTCGGCCATCTGCCGGATCATTTGGCGCTGTATTTTTTCCTTTTTATGTTTCAGCAGGCTTACCTTATCGCCGATTGCAAAAGAGAGGAATATCATTTCCAGCACGAAGCAGAAGCTTAAGCTATAATAACCCACCACACCAAAAGTGAGCCAGGAAAACCCGATCATGATCATCAGCTTGATCACGAAACCTGTAAACAGGAAGCTATATCCCAATACAAAGAAACGGGCTGGCTTATATCCTTTAGCATAAATATATACACCGGTAAAAAAGGCAACAGCAAGAGCAGGGAATTCTATAAATTTATAGGTGAAAAGCGAATGGTCGAACAGCAGGCTATAGATAAAGAAGGCAGTCCTGATCCCGATCACATACATGATCAGTTGGTTCAGCTTTGGCGCTTTGGCTTTGACAAATAACAGCTCACGGGTAAACAGCAGGGCAAAGATACTCGTGAAATAAAGTGCGAAGGCATAGGCATTCTGGTTCCATACTGTTGCCGAAGACCATAGGTATTGGTAAGCGATCCCGTCGGTACTCATTTCGAAGAAACCAACACTTAAATTATACAGCACATAATACAGGTACTGCCTTTGCCGCATGGCAATAAACATGATCAGGTTATAAAAGCTGAAAACGAGTATCATTCCATAGAAAATTCCGAAGTAAAAATACTCATCCAGCGCATAGGAGATAAACCAGTCTACCGTACGCAATACAATAATTGCATCCGAGATTTGCGAAGATTTAAACTTAAAATAATAAACCTGAGTTTCGTTATTATCATTTTTGATGTACAGTTCAAAGTTCTTATGATGAACCTCTCTTTTCTCGAAGGCGAAAGTATCACCAAATTCTTTGCTGATATAGCTACCGTCTTTTTGCGGTAGCCATGCAGTAACATGGTCTATCGTTTGGTCGAAAAATTCCAGGAGGAATTTTTTATCGGCTTTACTGTTATGTTTAATCTTTATCCTGAACCAGTAAGTGGCCGTGAGGTCTTTGGTTTGTGGTGTGCTGATCGTACTGGCCTTAAAAAGTGTATCGAACCCTTTGCTCCTGATCTGCTCAAAGGTTAAGTTGTTTTTAGCATCTTTCAGCACTTCAATCTCCTTATAGTTGAAGATATGCTGCTTAACGGTGTCGTTCACCTCAACAACCTTTTGCGCGTATACGCCATGACCCAATGCTAAAAAAGCAATTAATACAATTAAAAAGAGAGTGTTGAACTTATTAAACATAGATGGGTAAAAGGACTGTAATCAGAACAGGGACACAAATATAAGATTAATTTTTAATGTCTCCCGATACCCTTAATCCCTGGTCCGTGTCAATTGTTACTATTCTGCTGCACCTATAAATGATCAGGGTTTTGTGTGTTTTATAAATTTTTGAATAACCTGTTCTAAAGAATCTGCAGGAATGCCTTTTGCAAGGATTATTCCTTTTTCTGACACCAGGAAGTTGAAAGGGATACTGTCAAATTTTAACGTCTTCACTGCTGTGCCCTCCCACATGTTCTGGTCAATAAGCTGCGGCCATTTTAAACCTTCAGACTCAATATATCTTTTCCAGTCTTCCTTTTCTGGCTCGAGAGCTATGCTGACCAGATTCAGCTTTTCTTTTGAAAAATTAGTGTAGATACGCTTCTTCACTGTTGTAAAGCGTACACAATTTGGATACCACGTAGACCAGAAGTCGATAAAATACATTTTCCCTTGCATGCTTTCTGTAGTCATAGGTAAGCCATTCTGATCTGGCAAGGTTATAAAAGGAAGATGTTCTCCTATATTGTACTCCTCTGTCATAATTTTTACGTAAGTATTTACCTTATGTTCAATTTCCCTGATAGCTTGATAAGCTGGAAATCGGTTTATCGCGCGGGCAATAAATCTTTTTAGGCCCTTATAGTCTTTACCGAAATCCACATCATCATAAACCATTACAAAAGCGGCTGGACTTTTTACTGTATCAGCATAATTGATGGCATTCTTAAAAAAGAGCGTGTCTTTTTTCTTTGCCAGGTCGGTTTGTCTTTTTCGGAAAATCAGCAGGCTATTCGTTGCTTTTGAATTTTCTATTACAGCTGTTTTAGCGAAGTAGTTTGCATGAATAATAATTTTACTGTTATCGCTGATAAAGGTAACCGTGAATTTATTAAAGGTTGATGTTATTTTATACACTGCCTCCTGGTTATTTGTATAAGAGAAAGTAACAGGGTCGTGATTATTCTTTATCACGATTGAATCCAGTAAAACAGCTTTCCCTTTAAAAGGTACCCGGGATAAATAGATCGTTTCACCAATACCTATTTTGGGAAATACCATGAGTATAGCTTTATGTTCCGGTATTTTACATGCATATAGGATGGTGCAATAGATGAGCAGTAAAAGGATACTTTTTTTTAACATAGCTATTAATATGAAAAGGAGCTGTTGAAAAACAGCTCCTTTATTTAGAAATTAAATATATACAATTATTCTCTTACCCATTTTTCATAAATCTGGCGTGTCCAGGTTGCTTCACCGGTGCCGGTACTGGAATATCCATAATGCATATAGAAAGTCTGGGTAGTTGCATCATATGTATTATTATAAGTAGTATGCAGCCATGGTGCTGTACCAGGCTTATCATCGCTTACTGGTGAATTAACCCATGTGCTTGCCCCTCCCTGATCTGCAGTGAAAAATCCGGACTTAGTGCCGGTAGGTGTACTTTCAGTTGGCACGAAATTAATTAGCGAACTACCGCTGATCTCAAAATCAAAACTGTAACCACCTAAATCTCCTAAGGGTGCATTACATTTGGTAAGTCCGGCTGTGGATAGTGTTTTGGTCTCCTCTATTTTCCGCCCTGCAGTGGGGTGGAAGAACCATCCTGTGACAGTATAATCAGCTTCATAATCATTTTTTGCAGCGACTCTGAAAATGCCGGTGCTGTAATTACCGCTTACAGTACCTGCAGAGGCAGATTTGATGCTGATGCCCAGTGCGTAGGAAAGACTGAAATCAAAAGTATTAGTTTTGAGCCTGATCATAAAAGTTGCCGTCTTAGACCCTTTTGGGATGGTTAAGGTATAAGAATCTACAGTATATTTATCTTCTTTTAAACGGTCATACGCTGTACCTTCGGCACTATTGTATGTATTTACAAAATTGGTATCAATAACCATCTGCAGAGATATATCCTGTGGAGCACCTGCAGTACCGCTATATTTTACTGTAACAGGAAATTCGACAGAACTAAGGACGTCAAAAGATTTTGACGTTACGGAGTACACGGTAGAAGTAGCCCTTGCAGGCAGATCTGACAGTTCAATGATCCCACCGGTATCATCAGCATCAAAAACACCGTTCTCTTTTGTACAAGAGGAAAAAGCTGCTGCAATCAGCATAGCAGCGCAAAATATTTTATAAGTTTTCTTCATTTCATATATTTTTTAAAGGTTATGTAGCCGTCATGAGTCTGTATCCCATTTAGTAATATGAGCTGTAAGCTCATGGCGGGTTCATCATTATCCTCTATTTGTTGAGAAAATTAGTTAGTTGGATAAGCATCCGATGCCGGATCCCAAAAGATTTTAGTTGTAAATACACTCAGTTCTTTAGGAACATTAGGATTAAGGTTGACCTCTTCCTGTGGGTATAATCCACGAAGAGGCAATTTATCAATCCTTGTAGAAGCAGATTGCAGTGAAGCAAATGTTTCTGTATCAGATGTAGACCCATAAACGATCTTTGGATACATTGTTCTCCTGAATTCTGTCCATGCTTCATAACCGTCGATATAATTTAGTGCAATATATTTCTGCGTTATAATTGCCTCCAGTCGCTGAGCATCGGTTGTTGCCAGCAGGTAGTCTGTTAAATAATTGATCTGGTCGTCTTCTGCATTTGCGGCCTTATATTTTTCTACATCTGCAACGGGTGTTTCTCCGGTTGCAAGTGTATTTGTTGAACCCAGCTTTTCTAAATAATTAAAAGAAGCCACAAGTCCGGCATCGAAATTATCTTTTGCACTCAGGCCATTAAGGATATGTCCGTTTAAAGCAGCTTCAGCCAATAGAAAATAGGTTTCTGAAGCGGGGAAAATTATTTGTCCCATGATTCTGCTTTTTAGTATGCCAACAGTATCTGCTGCAAGAGATCCTTTTCCTGTGCCAATATACCATGCTGGATAGCCGGATATTGCCGTTGGAGCATCCTCATAGCCCAATTGATTTGTTGGCGTAGAACCGAAATTTTTATAAGTGAGCTCTCCTCTTTTGTCGTCTAAGATCTTAATGCCGTTATAAAAGGCCATTATAAAAGTACTTGGAATACGGGATTGTCCGGAGCCTGTTGCTGTTCCGGTATATGTGCTGTGATAAGCGTTCCACATTGGATTTTGGAAATCACCTGCGGTACTGTATCCCGGATCAATAAGGGCATCTTCAGTTAAGAAGCCTTCGGAAGAAAAGGTGCTGAAAGCTGTATTCACAAAATCTGAGATAGAAGAAGTTCTTGCCCTGGTCAGGATGCGGAGTTTAATACAGTTAGCAAATTGAATCCACTTCGTTACCTTGCCATCAAACATTACATCCGCAGAACCCAGAGCAACTGCGTTTGTATTTGTGGCTGAAGCCTTCAGTTCTGCAATAGCGGCATCTAAATCTGTTACCAGCGCTTCGTATACTGTGGCAGCATCATCATATTTGGGAGTAAGGACTGTCTCTCCCTTTAAACCTTCAGAATAGGGGATATCTCCATACTCATCAACTAATTTTTGATAGGTATAGGATTTCAGTATCCGGGCTACAGCATTAAAGACCTCGTAATTTGCTGTGGCAGATGTTTGATCAATGATATATTGATAGTCTCTTAAGTTCGAAAATGCATTCGTAAATAAGGTATTGTTACTGCCATTGGTAAAATTATAGGTAAAGATCACAGATCCCGTATAGGAATAGCCACCGGCATTTGCGTGATAACCGTTTAAATAACTGCCATAATCATGGTATGTAACCATTAACTTGGCTGTAGCTACCAATGCAGCAGGAAGGGTAAGCTCTGGTGTAGAGGAGGTAGCTACGTTTGGATTTTCATTGACGTCCAGGTAACTCTTTTTGCAAGAGGAAGCTGAAAACAAGACAATGATGAGTATAAATAGATTTAAAAGTTTTTTCATGAGATTTTTATTAGAATGTTAGAGATACTGTACCGCCAAAATATCTGCTGGGCGGCGTCTGTGATAATGAAGTTGTACCAATCGCATTGCTATCGCTACCTGCGGCACTATAATCAGGATCTGTATATTCATTCGATTTTGTAGCCCATAAGAACAGATTTCTTCCCTGGATACTAACCGTAGCTCCTTTAACGAAGTTTAAGCGTTTAATTATAGATTGAGGGAGTTTATATGCCAGGGAAGCTTCTCGTAATTTCCAATAATTTCCAGAATACACGTAGTTACTGGTCACATTGGTATTAAAGCTGCTGCTGGTCCAGAAACCTGCACCACCATCAGAAACAGTGATGTTGTTGTTTGCTACGTAAGTTCCGGTAGTGGTATCATAATAAGATGAATTAGGGAAAACAAAGCGTTCGCGGTTATAATAAGCTGAACGAGCTGAGGAACCTGTAAAGTCAAGCGTTGTTCCTTCTCCAGAATAGATCACATAACCACCGCGATATTCAAATAAGCCTGATAGCGTAAAGTCTTTAAAGCGGACGGACAGATCAAGGCCCAGACGGTGTTTGGGCTGCGTATTTCCCAGTACCTGTGCGGTGGTGTTTACCAATGGATTACCAGTATTGGCATCTACTATTACACGTCCTTCATTATCCCTTTGGTAGTCATAACCGATAATTACCGGGTAGGCATAACCAACTACTCCATAAACCTTATCACTTTGTGTAGTGGCATCTATCGGCAGACTGATGGTAGATAGTGACTCAGTAAGTGACATTAGTTTGTTTTCATTGAAAGTATAATTTCCTCCTACCCTGATATTCCAATTTTTCGATCTGAGAGGAGAAAAGTGTAATGATGTTTCTATTCCTTTATTGGTTAACTCGCCTGCATTAAGTAATAAACTAGAATAGCCCGTTGTTGGAGAGATTCCTGCTTTTACTACCTGGTTGGTAGAGCTTGATGAATAATAAGTTACTGTTCCGTCTACATACCCTTTAAATAGAGCGAAGTCTACCCCAAACTCTATACTTTTTGTTAATTCTGGTTTCAGATTATTTGATACTAAAGCACTGCTTACATTAAAACCTGTTCCGTATCCATATCCTGTTTGCGAACTAAATGTTGAATTCAGTGCGTAAGGATCAATATTTACCAAACCTACTTTTGATACGGCCATACGTAGTTTAAGCATATCAAGTACTTTGCTTCCTTTCAGGAAGTCAAGTGCATCTGTTGCTGTGAAGGCGATGTCGGCAGCAGGGTAGAAGAATGACCTATTTGCAGGTGCAAGCACTGATACCCAGTCATTACGCCCTGTAACATGCAAGTATAAGTAGTTTCTGAATCCCAGTGTCAGATCTCCCCAAACACCATATTGACGGGTATTCGTATTTTTTTCTGTTACTGTTGCACTTCCGGTGATATTACCTACGTTATACAGGCCTTCGGCATTTAAACCACTGCCTTCAGTAATCATTTGTTTCGATCCTGTACTTTTAATCGAAGCACCAGCCACTAAACTAAAAGAGAACTCTTTAAGGTCTTTCTTAAAAGTCGCAAACAGGTCGCTGTTAAACTGTGTAGTATTATACATCTCATCTTTAACACTGCTGGTCTTATTGTCTTTTTGAGAGTTATCAGCAGTATAATCAGTATAAACGAACCCTGCATTTGTATTTTTTGCAGAATAATAGCGGTTAGATATCCCGGCTCTGCCAGTAAAGCTCAGCCAGTCATTGGCTTTATAGTTCAGCTCTACATTTCCTGTTAAATAGGCATTCTTTTTCTTTTGTCTATAGTTGTCAATTGTCCAGTATGGGTTTTCATAGTAGTCATTATAATAGCCATTTGGATTAGCAAATTTATCAGTTTCCCAGTTTGCATAATCCAGCAATGGCACTTGTGCAGGTGTATTGAGCAGGTTTTCGTATACTAAATCTGTTTCTGTAGTTGTATTAGCCTTATTCTCAATATAGCCAACTGAATACGTAGTGCTGAACTTATCTGATAGATTTCTTGTACCGCTTAATCTCATGGATGCCCTGGTGTACTTATCTTTTGGAGTTGTACCAGAGCCATCAACATATTGTGCAGATATAAAAGAAGTAGATTTATCATCTCCTGAGGAAATGGAAAAATCAGATTGATTTGCTACTCCAGTCTTCCAGAAATTATATTTGTCGTCTTTTGCAGAATAGGTGGTATACTGTTGCGAGCCATCGGCCAGTACCCGGCCGAGTGCTACAGTAGAACCATCGAATGCAGGTCCAAATTGCTGGTTTTCAATAGGATCATATACCTGAGATCCTGAAGTTGAGCCCGAACCGAAGGAAGACTGTAATGATGGAGAGAAACTAACTTGCTCTAAGGTCGTTGTATTCCCTATCCGTATTACAGATTCACCTTTTTTTCCTTTTTTTGTTGTGATCAGCAGGGCACCATTTGACGCATCAGAACCATATAATGCAGCTCCGGATGCTCCGTTCAAAATCTGTATATCTTCTACATCTTCTGGGTTAAGGTTGGTCAATACAGCGTTAGGCACCACCACGTTGTCCAATACCACCAGGGCCTGGTTGTTTCCGCTAATTGATCTGTTACCCCGTAATACCAATCTGTAATCGGGATTAACTCCACTTCCGGTAGCATTGATCTGTAATCCAGGTACTTTAGCCATCAGGCCACCGGCAACTGTGGAAGATTTTCCTGCATTTAAATTAGCAGCACTAATTCTAGTAGCTGCATAGCCCTGTTGCTTTGGCGTTCTCAGGATACCACCTGCAGAAACTACCGCAACCTCCTGCAGGTTGTTGGCATTAACAGTAAGGCTTATGTTGATACTATTAGAAGTAACAGTAATTTCCCTGGTATTGTAACCAATAAAGCTGAATATTAAAACCTGATTAGATCCCGAGGGAATTTTGACGGAAAACTTACCATCTGCAGCAGATGTTCCTCCTGTTTTCGAATTTTTGAGTTTTACGCTAACTCCTGGTAATGGCAATCCATCGTCTGCTGCTTTTACCGTACCTGTAATTGTTCTTTCTTGCGCATAGGCATGACTAGCCAGCGCAAAAATGAACAAAATCATTTTGAATAGATTTTTTTTCATTTAGTCTTAGTTATAGTTATTTAATAGTCCTGCAATATCTTCAATATTTGAGGCGATAAATAAGTCATGGCTGGGATGGGAGCTTATAATAGCCCAATGGGCATTGTATGTAGATGAAATGCGTTAGAACGTATACATAAATCTGGATAATTGACTATTATATTCTTGTGTTTTGCAAATTATTGGATTGAATTGTGGCTGTTTAATATGCATTTGTCTGTTGTTTTTATTGTTTAGATGGTAATTTTAGATTGAAAACCGTTTTTTTTTTACTGAAAAGCATCCTTTTCTCGATTTTGGCTTTAAGCTGAATTTTGTATTAAATCCCAGGTGATTTTTAAGGAGCCGAAGAGGTCTGCTACAGGCCTTTACAATCAGCAGTCCTTTGGTAATAAAGGTTTATGTGTTTATACTGCAACGATATTGCATATGTGCCGATATGATCTATATTTGCAGCACATTTATTTATCAGGACAGCTTCAACAATGGTTATCAATTCAATAATATGGGATCCGAATGATGCGATTATAGATCTTGGATACTTCGCTTTAAGATATTACTCGTTATTTTTTCTTCTGGCTTTTGTTTCCAGTTATATCGTAGTAAAAAAACAGTTCATCAAATACAATCTGGATGTTGCTTTGATGGATTCGCTTACCATTTACGTGGTGTTGGGGACTTTAATTGGGGCAAGGCTGGGGCACTGTCTTTTCTATGATTTTGCTTATTATTCACAGCATCCATTCGAAATCATTCTGCCTTTTACTTTTACGCCGCAATTTAAGATCACAGGGTTTCAGGGGCTGGCAAGTCATGGTGGCGGAATCGGGATTATGCTGAGTTTAATTCTGTTTAGCAGGAAATTTAAGCTCAAACTCTGGTTTTTGCTCGATCAGATTGCACTGGTAGTGCCCCTGGCAGGAGCTTTTATCAGGATGGGGAATCTTATGAACTCAGAGATTATCGGTAAGCCAACAGATGTAAGCTGGGCTTTTATATTCCTTAGGGTAGATCATATTCCTCGCCATCCGGCACAGCTATATGAAGCAATAGCCTATATTTTAATATTTATGCTGGTATACTTCCTAATGAAAAAATACCCTAAGCGTTTAGGGTTCTATTTTGGAATGGTGATCTTCCTGATCTTTTGTTTCCGTATTGGGGTAGAATTTATCAAAGAAGATCAGTCGGCCTTTGAAGCAGGAATGCTGTTAAATATGGGGCAAATATTGAGTATCCCATTCATCCTCACCGGACTTTTTATTATGTACAACAAGAATGGGAAACTAAATGCAGAGGATTTTAAAGCAGTTAAGCAGTAGCTGCGGCTCTTAATTTTCTTTTTGAATTGAACATCCATGTCAGCAGTATACAGAGAAGAAATCCTGCCAGTGCAAGCAGTGCACCTACATATTCCGGAGAGGTATAGCCATAACCAGCTGCAATAGGTAATCCTCCAAGAAAAGCACCCAGGGCATTACCGGTATTTGCACTAGCCTGCATAGCAGAAGAGGCAAGCATCTCTGCTCCCTTAGCTGAGCCGATCATCAGCATTTGCATAGGTGCAATAACTGCAAAAGCCAGTCCGCCAGTAATGAAGGTAAGGACAATGGCGGCAGGCTTAAACTGGCTGGTGAGGCCTACCAATACAAGAACGATCACCATAAGCAATAGCAGATAACTGGTTGTTTTCAATGGGGAAAAACGGTCGGCTAAACGGCCGCCGGCAAAATTACCTATTGCCATGCCGAGGCCGGCAATAATCATTATTGGCGTAATCATATTACTGTCAAACCCGGCAACCTCAGTCATCAACGGAGCGATATAACTTATCCATGCAAATAATCCGCCAGTGCCAATAGCAGATATGCCAATGATTATCCAGAGTTCTGGTTTTTTAAATACAATCAGACTATCAGAAAATTTTGTGTTGGATTGTGAGGCTAGCATCGGTAACCAGCGTTTAATACTGGCGGCAGTAATAAGTGCCATGGCAGAAATAATAACAAAGGATATTCTCCAGCTGAAGTTATGCCCTATAAAAGTTCCCAGTGGAACACCTATTATATTTGCTACGGTAAGTCCGGCGAACATCACCGAAACAGATTTTGCTTCACTTCCAGGATCTGCAAGCTTACTCGCCACAACGGCACCGATGCCAAAGAAAGCGCCATGGGGCAGGCCAACGAGAAAACGGGCTGTCAGTAACAATCCATATGTAGGAGCAACTGCAAATAACAAGTTTCCTACAGCTACGGTGATCATTAATCCGATCAACACTCTTTTAGGTGGATATTTACCCAGTATCCCTACCATTACTGGAGCTCCTATAATTACACCAAGCGCATAAATAGCAATCATGTGGCCTGCTGCCGGAATAGATACCGAGAGGGATTTTGCCACGTCGGGTAAAACGCCCATCATCATAAACTCTGTCATTCCCAGGGTTATTCCGCCAAGGCAAAGAGTAATCAGGCTTGTTTTTGTATTAGAGAGCAGTTTTAACAACTTCATGTGCGAGTCAATTTTTGCAAAGATAAGATTGTCGGCTCTACTAAATTGATTTAATGGATTAAATGATACTGATATGAAATTTCTGTAAGGTCCTCTTTCAACTGGTTCCAATCCTCCACTTCTTTGACCAGAGAGAGCACCATCTCTGTGGTAAGGGGTTCCTGCTTAAAGATACGGGTAACCGTTTCCAGCGGAATTCCGCCTTCTATATAGCTGCCTGCGTAATAGCTGGATGCCCATTTCAAATAGGTTTCCGGCTGTCCGTCCAGCGCGCTTAAAAGCTCTTCAGAGTAGTCATCCTCTGTTGGGAGAAAACCCGTTTGCCAATTGCCATTTGCTTCAGTCCAGACGCAGAAAGTTGTGCCTGATGAGGAGACAGGTTCACCGAAAATAAATTCTTCGAACATTGCAGGAAGCTGATCAGTCAGTGCTTCTTTATTACTTTCCGCCATCATCTCGCTGATGTACCCGTTGATTACAGCACCTTCATCTCTGAAGAGGATCAGCATCTGGCCTCCTTCACCATTCCTCATTTCAAAAAACTCTTCATTTTCACTCCATTGGCTATCATAGGAATAGTAACGATAAACCCAGTCCGGTGAAAAAATAGCATCTAATACCGCCATTGCTTTACAGGCTTCTCTTAGTTTTTTCCAATCCGGTAAGGTATCGGGGGTTTTTGTGGAAATCATTTTTTAATTTTTATAATTCTTGTTCTTTTTGCAGGCATACCTGATAAAAAAGGAGTGCCACTCGCATAGGCCAAAATAGCAAGATTTAATGATATGCACTAATTTTGGAAATTTAATCGTTCTGGAGTATCTGAGATATGCAGAAGAGACACATATAATTCAATTCTTTTTTAGCATTATTTTATGTTCTTTACCTTTCGCATATCCATATTCATAACAATAAGTATACAGATTACCCATTTCATCTTTTTCCCTGTGTGTATAATAGTTAAAGTCGAATCCTGCGGCAGTGAGTATGCTGGTATTGAGTGATAGCGTCTCCTGTAAAAGGAACCTGGAGAGGATTAATTTGTTCCTTTTTAAAATTTTGTTAATCCTTCTCATCGGGAAATCTCTGTCCTTATTGACTTGGTTGTTATAGTCGCTCCGGCAATTATTATTACAGAATTTTTTATCACTCCGGCCGGTAATCAGTGTTTCACAGGCAATACAATAGTTGTTCATCTTATATTGAATTAAATTCTATTCAAAATTATATAGAATATCTTTATGGTTGTTAATTAATCGAATATAATCGTTTAATTTAATTCTATTCTCGTTTTTGATTTTCATATTTGATTCTCAGCTTTTGCTGGGTTAACTCATGGTAAACGATAAAATAATGGAAAGAATTAAAAACAGCGTACGTCTGACAGGTTTTGCAGGAATAGATCCTGTAGTGATCAATTTTGCTAATGAAAAGAAAATGGCACGATTAAGTTTGGGTGTTCATGAATTTTACAAGAATAGCCTTGGTGAGGCAGTTGATCAGACGCAATGGTTCAATCTTATTTTCTGGAATCAGAAGGTGGATCTGGTGGAAAATATTGTTAAAAAAGGATCAGCAATGCGAATTGAGGGAAAGCTCAGTGCTCAAACTTATACCGATAAAAATGGTGAGCAGAGGCATATGACAGAAATTATAGTGAACAACATGGAAGTGGTGGATAAGTATGAATTATGAAGATACAAGTTGGTCAGGAATGAAATGATATTTACTTTGGATTGAAATGACAACCGGAAAGGTGTCATTTCTTCCTTTTGAAATTCTGCCAGAATTAGCTCCGTAAATACTGCTCTGCGGACCTTTTAGAACCTGTATATTTTCGGCAGCAGCCATATCCAATGCATTCAGATAACTGTTCCCTCCGGCATCGGTCAGTGGAAATTGATCAAAATATATTTTTACGTTTCTAATTCCGAAAGGAGAGCGTAATAAACTGCCGCGGATAGATAAACGGTAGCTACCCGGGGAACGCTCTTCCATTCTTATCCCGGCGATAGTATTCATTGCAGCAACAAACGATTGTGGTGGCTGCTGTTTAGTTGCGGGGTCATCCAGCACACCAACAGATCCTGTCGATCTCAGTAGAGGCTGTTGGGAAAAGTAAGGTGTAGTGACTACTTCTTTCAGGCTTTTTGTAGTATCTTGTTTGGTCTGGCTGTACCCAGTTATGGAGCGATACAATAGAAGAATCATTAATAAGTTTTTCATCTATTTAGTGGCAACCCTCCAAACTGTGCTGCTTACATCATCCGCAACCAATAATGCGCCATCTTTAGCCACTGCTACACCTACCGGACGGCCATATACTTCGCCTTTAGCCTCATCAGCAATAAACCCAGTTAAGAAGTCCTCCAGTTTGCCTGCAATTTTCCCGTTTTTAAAAGGTACAAAAGCTACTTTGTAGCCGGCAAGTTGTGATCTGTTCCATGAACCATGCTGACCAATAAAAGCTCCTCCCTTATATTTGGCAGGGAATTCACTACCGGTATAAAAAGCCAGGCCCAGTGATGCCGTATGTGAACCAACTGCTAAATCCGGAACAATAGCGCTTTTTACCAGTTCAGGCTTTAAGCCCTTTAATCGTGGATCTTCATTTTGTCCGTAATAGGAATACGGCCACCCGTAAAATCCACCTCGTTTCACACTGGTGATATAGTCAGGCACCAAATCGTCACCAAGGCCATCACGCTCATTCACTGCAGTCCAGAGTACTCCAGTACCAGGTGCCCAAGCTACTCCGACAGGATTACGCAGTCCTGAAGCGTAAATTTTTTCACCTGTTCCATCCGGATTAACCTCGAGGATATTGGCTCTGCGCAATTCATTTTCTATCCCATTTTCAGCGGCATTACTGCCGGAGCCTACCGTGATGTAGATTTTCGAATTATCGGCATTGGCGATCAGATTCCTTGTCCAGTGGTTATTATAGCCACCGGCAGGGAGACTGACGATTTTTTTGCCAGCGCCCGTTATTTTCGTGTCGCCTGTTTTGTACGGATACTGATATAATCCGTCTGTATTTGCTACATAGAAGCTGTTGCCAATAATCAGCACTCCATAGGGCTGATCCAGACCAGAGAGAAAAGTTGTTTGCAGGTCGAATTGGCCGTCATTATTTGTATCCCTGTATAGCAAAACTGTATTTTCACTGGCGCCGCTTACCTCAGCTTTTGCTTTTCCGCTTAAAGCATTGGCGATTTTTTCTTTTGTATTCCGCTCCGAATTAGATAGCACAACCAGGATGTCACCATTTGGGGCAATATATATATTCCTTGGACTCTTAATTTTCGTAGCGAACTTTGTTACCTTAAATCCTTCAGGCGCAACAGGTGTTTTTCCTTCTGGCCAGCCTATGACCTTGCTGAACTTATTCTTTGAAGCATCAACATTCGGGGCTGGTAAGTTCAGTGCGGCGGCTGTAGTATCTGTTGCTGTAGTATCCGTTTGTGCATCTGCTTTTTTTGGATTTGAATTACAGGCGGCAAAAAAAGGGATAGCAGCCAGAAGAAGATGGTGTTTTTTCATAGTTATCTTATTTAATATGACAATCAAAGGTTCATGTTGTAAACAAATTGTTGATCAAGATGTTTGTAGCAATCCAGATGCAAAAGAAGATCATAAGGCTTATCTCAAAGATGATGGGGTGTCTATGAATTTCGCATTGAACTTAATCATAAGCTAAGCCGATAAGGAGTATGCACTGATTTGTAAATTGTTCAGTTAAAAGATGAGGTAAAAGAAAACAAGAGCAAAAGAAAACCCTGCTCCGAAACGGAACAGGGTTCAATAATATTTTTTGTAAAAGATATTAAGCTAGTCTCGACTGTAAGTTTTCATCAATTGCGGCAAGGAACTCTTCAGTATATAAATAGTGCTTACCATGTTCAACTTTATTGCCATAGATACACACAGCTAAGTCTTTAGTCATTTTTCCACTTTCAACAGTTTCTATACAAACCTGCTCTAAAGTATGACAGAATTTAATTAGCTCCTGATTATTATCCAGCACACCGCGGAATTCTAAACCTCTTGTCCATGCAAAGATAGATGCAATAGGATTCGTTGAAGTAGGTTTTCCTGCCTGGTGGTCGCGGTAATGACGGGTAACAGTACCATGTGCAGCTTCTGCTTCCATAGTTTGTCCGTCTGGAGTAACCAGCACAGAGGTCATTAAACCTAATGAACCGAAGCCTTGTGCTACTGTGTCAGACTGTACATCACCATCATAGTTTTTACAAGCCCAAACAAAGTTACCATTCCATTTCAGGGCAGAGGCAACCATATCATCAATCAGACGATGTTCATATGTAATGCCTGCTTCTTTAAATTTAGCTAAGAAATCACTTTCATAGATCTCCTGGAAGATATCTTTGAAACGTCCATCATATTTTTTAAGGATTGTGTTTTTTGTAGACAGATATAAAGGCCATTTTTTGATCAGGGCCTGATTAAAGCAAGCATGAGCAAAACCGCGGATACTCTCATCTGTGTTGTACATTGCCAAAGCAACGCCGTCACCTTTAAAGTTATAAACCTCAAAAGATTGAACCTCACCACCATCTTCAGGAGTGAAAGTAAGCGTTAATTTTCCTTTTCCTTTAGTAACAAGGTCGGTAGCACGATATTGATCACCGAAAGCATGACGGCCAATACAGATTGGAGCAGTCCAGTTTGGCACCAGACGGGGAACATTGCTCATCACGATAGGCTCACGGAAAACAGTACCATCCAGAATATTACGGATAGTTCCATTAGGTGATTTCCACATCTGTTTCAGGTTGAACTCTTTTACGCGGTCTTCATCAGGAGTGATTGTTGCACATTTGATACCAACACCGTATTTTTTGATAGCTTCAGCAGAATCGATAGTTACCTGATCATTGGTCTCATCACGATACTCTATACCAAGATCATAATATTTAATATCAAGATCAAGATATGGTAAAATCAATTTATCCTTAATGAACTTCCAAATGATGCGTGTCATTTCATCACCGTCTAACTCGACTACTGGCTGGGCTACTTTAATTTTTTGTACAGACATATTATGATTTCAATTTTAAACTTATTAAACAAAGATATAAAATTTGATGTTTTTTGCTATACCTGACATTGCATTACAAAAACAATTACTGATTTAGTAACGTTATATTGACATAAACCACAGTATTATGAGCTCGAATGAAAATAATAAAGGAACTGATAGCAGGGTAACAGATAAATTACATTCTTCCGATTTGGGAGAAACAAAAGATTTTAATCAATTATCCTTCGACAAGGAAAAAAATAGCTATGAACTGGATGTAAAGGGACCAGATAAAGATTACGACCATCCGCTTCCATATGAAACTACCGCTGCAAATGGCGGAGATGATAATTCCGATTACGATGAAGCTAATCCATATATAGGGGATGAATATGCGGGTAAAAAGGAACAAGCGGAGGCCGATCTTGATGATTTAGGCATGCGGATAGATAATGGAAATATTGTTGAGTTAGACCCGGAGGATGAATTTTTAGCCCGTACGCCTGAAGATGAGCGTACAGATCTGGACGAAGAAGGGTATCCTTTAAACGATGAGCCTAAAATAGTATAGCCTGTTATTTACTTCTTATAAAAAAACAATATTGGGGAAATCCTGGTATTGTTTTTTATAATAGTTGTTAATGATAACAAATATGTGTAGCAATCTGAAATACTGTTGGACACTACGGTAAAAGGTCAAGATTGAAGCGTTTACGCATTTCTTCAAGTTTAGGATTTTTCTCTATCAGGTAATGATACTTCTCCATACTTGTATAGAGCCTGTTTTCCAGTTTGCTTTCTACCTTTTTTGTTACAATTCCAAGTTCGAAATTCTTGAGTCTTGTTCTCAGGAAGTTGAGGAATTCTACCTGTTCATTCTGAAGGATACTTTCCTGGGCAAGGTTAGTGATCAGTACCGTAATTTCATTCGGTTTGCTCAAAACTGGTTCGTTGGTTGTCAGTATAGTATAGAAATTAATTTTATTTTCTTCCTTGACCTTCTGGGTATAGATTTTCCACAATACCATAAGTTGCTCATGTGTAAATGGTTCTTTATCCTCACCAAACACATATTTGGGCTCATCACTTTCAATGCCCCCAGTCATGTTTGTCAGAGCAGTTAAAGAAGGTATTAAAGTGCTGCCGGCCATACCTGCCAAAGGATTAGGCTTTAAGATAATTTTATTTGTAGAATTAGAATGTGAAGTAGCAACAGGCCTGTTAGGTGCTTCTGCTGGTACAGCAGGCTTATTGAAATTTTGCGATGGTGGCGGTAGAGGTTCAGGTTGTTCGCCCGGAATTTCCTGAACAGGTTTTACATTAGTTTTTTTTTTAGTCTGATCGTTGTCAGTTGCAATTGTAGAAGCTGTTTGAGGGTTTTGTGCAAGTTGGAGCACTGAGGGGATGTGGCACATCTTTATAAGTGCCAGTTCTACTTGCAGACGTTGATTTTTACTGTTCTTATAGGTAAGGTCGCATTGATTAGCCAGATTCAGTGCTGTAAGAATAAAGGAAACTGAAGTCTGCTGGCTTTGTGCTATATATTTTTGTTTAATGTTTTCGCTAACCTCCAGCAGCTTCACTGTTTGCTGATCTTTGCCGACCAGTAAATTTCTGAGGTGACTGGCAAGTCCGTTGATAAAATTATTACCATCAAATCCATTATTCAGGATCTCGTCGAACAAGACCAGCGCTTTACTGACATCAGCGCCGGTAAGGTATTGGGTAAGCCTGAAATAATAGTCATAGTCCAGAATATTCAGGTTGTCAATAACAGACTTATAAGTAAGATTTTTGTTGGTATAACTTACAATCTGATCAAACATTGAGAGGGCATCACGCAGTCCACCATCAGCTTTTTGGGCAATAATATGTAATCCGTCAGCTTCTACTGCAATATTTTCACGGGAGGCAATCTTATTCAGCAGGCCCGCTATGTCATCTACCTGGATTCTGTTAAAGTCGAAAATCTGGCAGCGCGATAATATAGTAGGTAATAT
>JAATFQ010000099.1 GCA_015655115.1 Sphingobacteriales bacterium | reverse complement strand
TCAATTCACATTTTGCTCATTGAAGACAATGAAGGTGATATCTTACTTACTACTGAAGCATTTGAAGAAAGCAGAATAACCAATCAAATTACTGTAATTCGTGACGGTAAGGCTGCTATAGATTACTTCGAAACTTTAGGGGCGAAGGATAACATTCCGCATTTGGTGTTATTAGATATTAACCTGCCTAAAAAAAACGGACATGAGGTATTATCTTATATCAAGAATAATGAAAAGTATAAGTGTATCCCGGTGATCGTTTTGACTACCTCGTCATCAGAAAAAGATATTTTGCTTTCTTACCAAAATCACGTGAACTGCTTTATTACTAAGCCCATCGAATTAAATGAATTTATGCAGGCAATTGCAAAAATTGAAGATTTCTGGATTAACATTGTCTCTATTCCTAAAATGTAAAATCATGATGAAAGATAATAAGGAATATCATATCCTGGTGATTGAAGATAATCAGGGTGACTTTATTTTAATAGAGGATTTTTTATTCGAATATATACGGGCGCCAAAAGTCTCCTGGGCAAAGAATTTTAAAGCTGCGGAAACAATACTTAGCACCTATAATCACAAATTTGATATTATCCTTCTGGATCTTTCTCTGCCAGACCATACTGGCGAAGCACTGATCGTTGATATATTAGATTTATGCCCAAGTACCCCGGTTATTGTACTGACGGGATATACTGATTTTGAATTCGGCCTCAGATCGCTCTCAATGGGGGTGTGTGACTATATTCTAAAGGATGACCTGACTGCGATGGCTTTATATAAAAGTATTCTCTATAGTTGTGAGCGGAAAAGGCATACGCTGGAACTTGAGGAGTCTGAAAAAAAATACAGTGAATTGTTCCAGTTAAGCCCACTGCCTATGTGGGTGGTTGACTTAATATCTTTGCAGTTCCTCGATGTAAATAGTGCTACAATTAATCATTATGGTTATTCGCGGGAAGAATTCCTATCTATGACCCTTAAGGATATCAGGCCTGAATCTGAGATACCCAGATTGATGCAACTGTTTCTGAATAATGCCCCTTTTCATGATGCTGGATTAAACAGAGTCATGATCCATAAAAAAAAGAATGGCGATATCTGCCATGTTGAAGTTCAATTTGCACCTATTCAGTATAAAGGGAAGAAAGCACATATTGTTATTGCCACAGATATCACGGATAGACTGGATTATATTACAGCCATTGAAAAGCAAAATAAAATGTTCAGGGAAATATCATGGATACAGTCGCATGTAGTTAGAGCGCCACTTTCCAGGATAATGGGCCTGGTACAACTGTTAAAGGACGCGAAGGATGACCATGTTGACCTGGACAACATTATGAACTGGATTCTTGTTTCTGCGAACGAACTTGACGATGTGATTAAAAATATAGCTGATAAAATAAAAGCTTCTGATTATAAAATCCCGCCAGATCAGTAGGCATCTTTATTGTTTCATAACAATTTGTTCTTTTTATTGTTAATCTGTACGTATAGTGTGCAAAATAGATACTTTTGCAGGCTGAAGCTTTTGATAATTATCTTTAAGCTTTAAATCTTTGAATAGCTGAATGGTTTGAAAATTGCATATTTATATGTTTGCCTAATCAGGCGGTTTGAAAATAATTGAAACAACAACCGGGCCTTAGCAAGCTCCCGAAGACCTGTAAAAAACAAAAAACATTACTCAAAAACACAAAACTGAAAAACAAATCCACACGATGAACAACTTAAAATTGATATTGCCTGCCGCGATATTGGTACTTTCGGCCTGTAGCCAGAATACACGTACCGCTGACAGCACAACCGTTAAAACAGATACTACAGTTTCTCCTGTAGCAGCACAGACTGAAGAAAAGGGCCTTTTTGCAGTGATGCAAATGAAAGATACCGTTAAGACAGGCGATAAGGCTGAGCTTAGATTTACGGTGTATAATCACGCTGACAGCACTCAGCAATTTTGTAAATGGCATACGCCCTTTGAACCATTGATGAGCAAATACCTGGATGTTAAAGACGAAAATGGCCAGGAAGTAAACTATAAAGGAGCGATGGCCAAAAGAATAATGCCGCCGCCGGCAAGTAGCTATATTAAGGTAAATGCAAAAGATAGTGCCTCGGTAACTGTTAATTTATTAGATGCTTATGCGATTACTAAACCGGCTAAATATACCCTTGTATATGTAGGGCAGAATATGAGTGGCTTAATTGTTAAAGACAGCATCTCGTTTGTTTATATCAAATAAAAGCTTTTAAACTGATTGATGAATTATGATTGGGGATGTTCGCGAAACGGATATCCCCAATCATAAATTTGATGGTTTGACAAGCGTTTTAAATACTTTCGTGTTTTACCCATAAATCATAGATTTCTACTTCCCCATAAGCCTCACACAACTCGCCTTCAACCTTTTTCTTCCCCTTACAGGATGATTGTACATAGGCACCTGCTTTAAAATAGGCATCGGAAAAGCTTCCGCTATAAGTATACTTCAGCTCGTCGTTATAAAAGCACTGTGTCTCGTTATTCTCTACCACAAATTTCACGGTAAACCTTTTTCCAAGTGTATAATCAGGATCGAGTACAACACGTTGCCCACCATTTACAGATACCAGCAGCTTCGTATCTTCCAGTCTGAAAAAAATTACATATTTTGTGGCATCATGAATTTGTCCGATAACCATATGTTTTCTTACATCCGGCAAATGCGTTACACGCTGGTCGATAAACAGTGTATGTTTTCCTTTGGATGATGACCATGCTGCTTTTTCACTCCCGGCCATCTCCCGTAATTCAGAACGGGCAAAATTCGAACCTTTTGTAGTCTCGCCACCTACATTAGCCCTAAAGGTTACGGCATCCTTTTTCTTGTTAACAAAGAAGTACTGCTCATCTGAATAGGTGCTGAGTTCCGGCTGTTTTATTTCATCGGGGTCGCCATTATGTTCAGTATTTACGGGAAGTGTAAGCTTCCAGTCCTGCAAATTCAGCACTTGTCCCGCGCTGCTGCCTTTAGCCTTTGCTGCAGTTACCTGCGCGCAGATTGGTTTGCTATAGCTTAAGAGAATTAAAGCGAATAACAGAGTGAATATATTTTTAAATTTCATCAGAATATAATTGTTTTTTATAGGTTATGAAGCTATCATGATCTTTTCATTTCTGTTTGTGATCTGTAAGATCATGATGGTTTCATCAGTATACATTGTTTTTAAAGTTTATGAAGCTGTTATGAGCTTACTTAAGCTCATAACAGCTTCATATTTAAGGTGTATGATTTGAATCGCTTATCCAAATGCTATTTATTCTCACCAATTTGGTCTTTTTACAGTCAAATTGGTGAATATAAATTATTTCTGTACGTAAATATCGAACTTAATCGTTGATGTGCCTGCTGCAGAGGTTGCTTCTTTAACGCGCATTAACGCATTTTTATATGTGGTGCCCCCGGCATCAGGGATCCTGATGTAGACCAGGTATGCGCTAGTCAGGTTAAATATCCCTGTAGTTGCAGTTGCTGCAGCATCAAACTTGGCCGAGCTGCTTCCCGGGGCAGCAATCGCATTGTCTGTAAGGAAAAAGGCATCGTCGATCACATCTATATTATTGGCCTTATACTGTGCATATACATTGTCTATGCCAGTAGATGTCCCCGGTACCAAAACCCGGAAACGGGTAGCACGCAGGCTTGCCGAATTAGCAATTGTCCATGGTGTGCCACTGCATTTAAAGTTGGCAGCTACACTTGAAGTATTGGTAGGGCTATAGAATGCAGGTCCTGTTGCTGTTCCATAAAACAAAAAAGCCATTGTCGGTTCGCTGGCATTCAGATCGCAGTTGCCCAGTGTAGTGCCCGTGCCTGAAAAGAAGATGGTATTAGTGCCAGTAGTCTGGGCTGTCATGACCACATCGCTGTATAATACACTTGAATAATTTACAGTAAGCGGAACAATTAATTCAGTCTGTACATTGTCTATATCTATCGCTACTATTTTGATATTGGCATCCCGTTTACGATAAGTGAAATTATAGTTCAAAGCATAATTAAAGCTTGAATTTAAGTCGCTTATGCTCGACAAGAGCACATAAGCGCCTTGATAATCATCATAAATGTCTATCCGTTTAAGGCCTGTAACAGATGTGATATTGCCCTTTACCGCAACGCTTCCATTTAAATTAGGTGTGATGGCGGCAGAGAATCCCACAAACTTTGGTTTAAAGAGTGATACATCAACGGGCATAGCAATAATCAGTTCAGCAGACTGTCCGTAGATATCTTTAGCAATAATTTTAATATGCTGTGCCGCCTTCCTGTAGGTATAGCTATAGTTAAGCGCATATTGTTTAGCACTGTTCAATCCGTCGGTACTACTCACCAGCTCGTAGGTATTTTCAGTTTTGTAATCGTCATAAATATCCACTTGTGTCAAACCGTACATTGACGAGATATTACCTGTAATAGCTACCGCACCTCCATCTAAGTTTGCGGTTATTGATGCAGGGAAATCTTTTAGCTGCGGCAATTCGGGGTCGAAATAGCTGATCTTGATAAAGCCTTCGATAGTACTGTTGTCGGCCTGCTTTACCATCACCTTTACACCACTTACTTTACTCAGCCCATTTGATGGAAAGGCTGTAGCAGCAATGCTAAGCGAGTAATCTTTCGGGATATCTGTTGGTGTAATCACAGCAATCAAAGAGTCTGTTTTACTGCTCCTCATTAAATAACAGTATATAAACCTGATCCCTGCAGGAGAGGTGATTTCAGCCTTCAGATCAGTTTGCGGACTAAATGTCTGGTTGGCTTTATTATATGTATATTCTTCGGCAGTAAACGTGCCTGTTGCAGTTGACTCATCCTTTTTGCATGACGATACGATTACAAGCCCTGCAAAAAGGCATAGTATCGATTTAAATAATGTCCTCATATTTTCAATTTTAAAGCAGCCGTTAATAACCGGGATTCTGCGTAATCACAGTCTCATTGTTGACATCTATTTCTCTTTGCGGTATGGGCAGCAGCTCTTTTTGTTCCGTTACATTATCTCCCAGGACAGCAGCTGTACCTCTTTTATACTTCGTATAGAATAAAGAATAATCCAATACATAGTGATTCCTTATCGTCGCCACTAATGTACCCGACCGTACAAGGTCAAAGAAGCGTTGGTTTTCAAATGCGAGCTCTAAACGGCGTTCCTTAAACAATGCAGTCAGGAAAGAAGCCTCGTCGGTAATTGCCCCTGTTCCTGAGGCAGGATATAAATAAAAGCCAGAATTAAAGGTGCCAGATGTATAACCTATTGCGCCGGCACGTTTGCGTATTTGATTTATAATACCTACCGATGTACCAGCCTCTCCGTCGAATCCCGTTGCTTCTGCCTTCATTAGCAGGACATCTGCATAACGTAATACTGGAAAATCGTTTTCTGCATCACTTTTATATAATTCTGCTGATATAAACTTCTTATTATAATATGGCGTATTTGTAGAACCATAGCTCGCAATATTCACTGCCTTCCGGCTATCAATAGCCGTTGTACCGGTAGGGGTGATGTATGCACTAACCATATCCACCTGCGAAGGACAATTGTACCAGCTGCCGTCGCCTGGCACTACAGCATCGCCACTGCCACTTGGCGCAAATAAATTTGCCATGGGATTGCCCAGTCCCACCAACCCGGATTTATAACGCACTGTAAAAAGTATTTCCTTGTTCATTTCATTATTGATTGAGAAAACACGGTCGTAGGTGCTTTCCAGGCCATAGCCACTTGTGCTAATGATATCGTTCAGCACAGTTAAAGCCTCCGTTTTATTACCCATTGTCAGGTATACTTTAGCCAGTAGTCCTTCTACCGACCATCTATTGGCTCTGCCGAGATCTGCGGAGGCTATGCTACCATATGCTGTTGCAGCTAAATAACCTTTTGCAGCTAACAGGTCTGCAAGGATCAACTGGTAGTTTTCTGCTACAGTAGACCTGTTGATCTGCTTCGCTTCGGACGGTATCACAGGTGTGGTAATCTCGAATACGCCACCGAATAAGCGCACCATGTTAAAGTAATGGTAAGCTCTTAAAAATAATGCTTGTCCTGCCAGCTGCTGCTTTTCTGCAGCTGTTACTGTAGCAGTAGCTTGGCCATCTGTCAGTGTGCCGTTTGAGTAGCTTATACCTAAGCTTTTCAGCACATAGTTGATGTTTCTTATGTTTTTATAAACGCTGAGGTAATAGTTATAAATCTGCGGGTTCTGCGCACTCAAGGTATATAAGTTAAGGTCGTTAAAATCATCGTTTATACTGGAGGCACTTGAGGGTGCATGCTGCACCACATTGTCGCTACGCAATTCGGTAAGCATCCATTCGTAATTGAGCGGGTCCTGCAGACCATTATAACAACCCGTAAGTGCAGTGTTGACCTCTGTATAATTTCTGTAATAATTTATTACAGCAACATTAGACTGGGGCTCTCCGTCTATTAGTTTCTTACAGGAAACAGAAGTGAGTGATATCGCTAGCAGGAGCACAACATAGGATAATCTTCCCAACGGGCAGGAGTTCTTGCTTGTATATCCTGATATACTATGAGTTAAAATAGTTAAATGTTTCATGTTCATATCATTAAAAGGTAAGGTCAACGCCAAACGTATACGTACGGGTTACCGGGAACCCGCCACTTTGGTAGCCGGAGATCAAAGGTGAAGAGTAGTTGCCGCTGGTAATTCTGGCCTCAGGATTAATACCCCGGTAGGAGTTGCCTGTGATAAAATACAGGTTGTCGCCCGAAGCATATAACCGCAGATTGTTTATCTTCATTCTCTTCAGTATTGATGGTCTAAAAGTGTAACCAACAATCACATTGCGGAGGTAAGCATAGGAAGCACTTTCAACCACGTAGTCGGTAAGCATTACGTCAGAGTAAATACCGATTCCGTAATAAGGGGTTTTTCCATCACCAGGATGGGCTTCGCTGACCCATCTGTTGTCGACAAAGCTTTTATCAAACCTGCGTGTCTCATTATAATATAAATCGCCATTAATTAAGTCGCCCCCCTGTGAGCCTTGCAGTAAAATGCTCAGGTCAAAGTTTTTATACTTAAAGGTATTGGTCATGCCCCAGGTAAAATCAGGGAAGGGATTCCCAATTACAGTTCTGTCTTTTTCATCAATCACATGGTCTCCATTCTGGTCAACGATTTTGAGGCTTCCCGGGGTGAGATAGTTAGATAATATAGATCCTGTTTGCCCGCTTGCAGCAATATCTGCGGCTGATAGCCATACGCCATCAGTTTGGTATCCAAAAAACTGTACTGCGGGACTGCCGACAATAGAAGCATAGATTTCATTTCTGCTGCCATAGTTATATTGATAAGGCTCGCCACCCAATTTAATCAGTTTATTCTTGTTTTTGGCGAAGTTCAGAGAGGTCGTCCATTTGAAGTTTTTGCTTTTGACAGTTGTAGCAGTTAGCTCCAGCTCAATCCCCTGGTTGCGTACAGTCCCATTATTATTCCAGTAGGAGTCTGAACCTGTGAACGATTCTGTGCCTTGCTGCAGTAATAAATTCTTGGTAGTAGAATTGTAATAGTCCAGTCCCAGAGTGATCCTATTTTTCAGGAATCCAATGTCCATTCCGGCATCGACAGACCTGTTTGTTTCCCAGGTAATGTTCCAGCCTGCAATGACCTCGCCATTGGGCGATTGGCCTGCATTTACATTTCCGGTTCCCTGGCCGAATGAATAATTCGATTTGTACAGCAGGTCTTCGTAAGAGAAGTCCGTTATCCTGTTATTTCCAGTCTCCCCGAAGCTGGCGCGCAATTTCAGGTTACTTAACCATCCTTGCGTATGCGCCATAAACTTTTCATTTGTGAGTACCCACCCACCAGATATTGCCGGGAACCATCCATACTTATGGCCGGCACGGAATTTTGAGCTGCCGTCGGTCCTTAAGCTCGCGGAGAACAGGTACTTGCCATTATAGTCATAATTGATACGTCCCAGGTAAGAAATTAATCCTACAGGTCCGATTTTTGAAGTATAGGTCTGGCTTTGGTCTATCTGTGCAGCCTGTGCCAGCGTGGTGAAATCGTCGTTAGGCATATTTAATCCAACCATGTTGGAAATCTCCTGTGTAGTTTTCTGCATGGTATAACCTGCCAGTCCTGTAAAGTTATGTTTGCCAAAGCTTTTTTGATAATTCAGCGTATTTTCCCATAAAACATCCACATTTTTAGAAGTGTATATTGTTCCGGAGTTTACGTCGCCATCTTTACGTGCATTGGTTTGCGTAAGGATATTGTTTTGTAATGAGCTGTAATAGCCACTAATGGACGATTTAAAAATCAGCCCTTTTTTAATCGTATAAGAAAGATCGGCGCCACCTTGCATACGGAATATTTCGGTAAACCTGCTTTCGCGCGAGGCTATAGACACCGGCGTATTATTACTGGTAGAATAAGGGATGATAGCTCCGCTGCTGGTCCAGTAGGAGCCATCCGGCATATAACCAGCATAATTTAAATTAGCAAAATGGCGTGCCTGCACATAGTCCCCTTCCTGCACTGCTGCCCATTGCGGATTTTGATTTACAAAAGCAGAGGTAAAGTCTGAATGGTATACCGGCAATGAAGAGTACCAGCGGTAATAGTCGATATAGGTTGTAGCAGGCTTTGCTGTTTTGGTATAAGTAGGGTTAAGGTTAATGCTCAGGTTCAGTTTAGGTGTTAGATTAGCGTCGACTTTTACCCTGAGGTTACCTTTATTATTTTCACTGTATTTCATCACACCCTGGTCCTGCTGCACATTGCCGGAAACGTAGTACCGTAAACTCTTGTTGCCGCCCGAAACGCCAAGCTGCACATTATAGATCCCGGCATCGCGCAAACCTTCTTCCTGCCAGTTAGTAGCCTTGCCACTGATTTGGTTTTCAATCACATATGCTGCGCGTTCCAAATCTGTAATCTTATTAAATGCCGTAGTTACACTGGGGTCGGTTGCACGTAAAGCCGCTTCTTCAAATAATAAGTTTGTATATTCTGTGGTGTTCATCAGCGAGTGGAGCTTATAATCCTGCTTCAATCCGTAATAGGTTTTAAATGTATATCTCGGTTTATCTGCTGACCCTTTTTTGGTGGTAATGAGGATTACCCCATTTGCTCCGCGCGACCCGTATATGGCTGCTGATGCAGCATCTTTAAGGACGTCGATAGATTCCACATCATAAGTATTGATAAAAGCCATTCCATCTGCAATGGGCTGTCCGTCTACCACAACCAGCGGATCGGCATTGGCACTTACCGAAGTTGCTCCCCGTACTCTTACTGTTGGATCAGAGCCGGCTTCGGAAGTTATATTTTGTATAGTTAATCCGGCAAGCTTGCCCACCAGCGCATTATCCAGCCTGGAGGTAGGTATCTCATCAAGGTTCTCATTTTTTAGTGTTGCCACAGAACCTGTTACATGAGATTTCTTTACTGTACCATAGCCGATCACAACTACCTCATCCAGGTTTTTTGCGTCGTCAAGCAGCATTATGTTGATCGTTTTGCGGTTGTTTACAGGTATCTCCTGGGACTTAAATCCCATGTATGAAATAACCAGTATGGCTTTTGCAGGTACGTTGCTTAATGCGTAAATACCTTTTGTATTGGTAGAAGCACCGGTTTTCGTGCCCTTTATCAATACACTTACCCCTGGCAAAGGTTCCCCTTTTATGTCGGTTATTGTGCCAGATACAGTGATGTTCTGCAATGCTATAGTGGTTTTCGGAAGTGAATTCTCCGCATTGGCAGTCACGCCCGCGAAAACCAGAAGTGCCAAAAGAACAACACATTTGTCTCTGCACTTCAATAAAAGTTGTTTCCTTACCATTTTAATTCATTTAAATTCTTGAAAAATTGGGTATAGTAGAGGTTCTACAGGAATTAGCTTCAGAACCCCGTTGCAATAAGTTTATATTTGGTTGGTTAGTATTTGGGTAGGGGCCGCCTGCTTAAGCCTGCAGCCCCAGGGGTATTAAGAGAATGCTAATCCTCCGTTAATGTCAATGTTATTACCTGTTAAAAAAGTCGATTGATCTGATACTAAGTAAGCTACCAGGTCGGCCACCTCCTGTGGTGTACCTTCTCTGCGCAAAGGCGTTGCATTGGCTATATTTGCCCTTGCCTGCGGATTGCTGTGGATATCATGAAATGAAGTATTGATTACACCCGGTGCCAGGGAATTTACGCGAATCCCCTGTGGGCCCAGCTCTTTCGCTAATGAACGTGTGTAAGTCATTACTGCTCCCTTTGCTGTAGCATATGCGCTTGCACCAGGACCGCCGCCATCACGTGCCGCCAATGAAGAGAAGTTGACAATAGAAGAGCCTGCAGGCATGTAAGGAACTGTGGCTTTACTCATCAGGAATACTGATTTTAAGTTGAGGGCCATCAGGAAATCCCAGAATTCCTCTTCCATTTCTACCAGTTTCTTCCTTGCAACAAGTCCGCCGGCAACATTGATCAATATGTGAACTTCATCTCCAAAAGCTTCCCTGGCTTTCTGAACAAGGTTATTGGCATCCGCTGCTTTCGTCATATCGCCATGTACAATGATGGCTTCGCCACCTTCGCTTTGAATCATCTCCAGAGTTTCCTGGGCTTTCTCCACCTGATCAATATAATTCACTACTACCTTAGCACCTTCACGTGCTAACTGGCATGAAACAGCCCGGCCCAGGTCTCTGGACCCGCCGGTAACAATAGCAACTTTGTCTTTTAAACGCATGATATTATAATTTAATTTAATTTTTTTGAACTGATAAATTTGATAGATATCCAGGTAACAGGCACCAGCACGGCACCCAGTACAAAGAATGAATAATAACTTGTTTGGGTAATAAATGGAACTGCCCAGGTAGTCAGCAGTGTGCCTGCTACGGCTGCTGTGCCACCCATACCAGCTACAGTGCCTACATTTTTGCCATTGAAATAATCACTCGGAAGGGTCTGTATATTTCCTATAAGGAACTGAAAACCAAATAGGGTAGTACCGATCAGGCACATCGCTAGTGTAGGTTGTTCTTTTAATGTGCTTAAGGTGTATAAAATCGCGATCAGCGATACCAACATGAGTACACATCCAATAGTGATGGCCTTTTTACGCGCTACTACAGGATCAATTCCCTTTTTGATGAGCCTTGAAGAATAGAAGCCGCCCATGACACTGCCAATAGCAGCAAAGAGGTAAGGCAACCAGGTGAAAGCTCCAATTTGTTTAATGTCGAACAGGAACTGTTCTTTTAGGAAGGTTGGCAGCCAGGTGACAAACAACCACCACACAGGGTCAATAAAAAAGCGGCCCAGGAGTAGTCCCCAGGTATTTCTATACTGCAGCAGCTCCGACCACGACAGTACTGGCACCTCTGTTACATCTTCGGCAGTTTGTGTTCCGGCATCAAGGATATGTGCCTGCTCTTCTTCGGTAATCCAGCTGTGCTTATCGGGCGTAGCCTTATTGATTAGGAGCCATGGAATAACCCACAGAAACCCCAGGGCACCGATGCATACAAAAGTCATTTTCCAGCCGAAGGCCATAAAAAGAATGGCAATAATTGGCGCAGAAATTACGGAGCCTAAAGAGGCACCAGCGCCGAATATCCCCTGTGCGATGGCACGTTCCTTCGCCGGGAACCATTCTGCATTGCTTTTTGTTGCTCCCGGCCAGTTTCCTGCTTCAAAAAATCCCAGGAAAAAGCGGAAGATGCTGAAGGAGAAAATACTGCGCGCAAAAGCATGCAGGGCAATAGAGAGGCTCCATCCTAAGATGGAAACCGCCATGCCCAGTTTGGTGCCTATGGCATCCATCAACTTTCCAGTAAATGTCTGGCCTAAGGCATATGCCAGCATAAAAAATGTCGTGATTAAGGCAAGCGTAGTTTTATTATCAACATCAGCGATGCCAAATTCATGGTAAATGTATGGCCACATGATATTGATGGCTCCCCGGTCTATATAGTTGATTACTGTTGCCAGTCCTATCAGCAACACGATGTACCACCTTAATCCTTTTAGTTTCATGAGAATATGATTATTTGATTCCGGTATTTTATCCGGCAGATTATTTATGGATGCCCAAAGATTTCAGGAAGTCCATGATTTGCCCATTTACTTCTCTCTTTTTTTCCTGGTCAAACTTGCCATGTTCTCCGCCCGGTACGGTAACAAACTGAGATTTCACGCCCACCTCCTGGAACTTCTTGTATAGCGCTTCCGACTGTTCATATGGAACTACCGGATCTGCATCACCATGCACAATAAATGTAGGGGGACTGCTTTTCTTCACGTAAGAGATAGGGGAAACCGTTGCTGCAAAAGACTGGTCCTTAGCATGGTCACCCAGCCACTGTGCCGCAGATTTACTTGTTTTATGCTGCCCGTAACCCCAATCCCAAACGTCGGTAATTCCATACTGATCGATAATTGCCGCAACTTTAATTGTCTTTGTGGTTTTGCAGTTGGTATCAAAGCGGTGATCATTTTCCAGTAACCCACCCATTAAGGCGAGGTGGGCACCTGCCGATCCACCCATGATTACAATCCTGTCCGGATCAATATTCAGCGCTGCAGCATTGCTGATCAGGTAGATGAGCGCACAGCGGATATCTTCTACTGCTGCGGGCGCCGATGCTGCCTGCGACAGGCGGTATTCAACATTCGCTACTGCATATCCCTTTTTAAAAAAGCCACTGAAGCCCGTCTGACTTTCTTTAGTGCCTTTATTCCATCCGCCGCCATGGATATTGATCACTACCGGCGACAGTCCTTTTTCTTTCGGAGGTGTGTAGATGTCCATTCGGCCGTCCCATTTATCCACCTTCGTATAGATCACATCCAGCTCCGCCTGGTACCCTTCGGGATATACTACCTTCTTTATTTCCTGAGTTTCTTGTGCTGCAGCATGATATCCTATCCATGCCAGGCAGGCAACTATAAAAATCCTTTTCATCTGTTGGAGTTATTGGGTTAAAAAATCTTCACGGTGGGGACTAAATATATCGATCAGCGTTCCGGGCTCCAGGCATATACAGCCATGGATTTCGTGCGGCGGGATATAATACCCGTCACCTTTTCTAATGATCTTTTTGAGTTCGCCAATAGTCATTTCAAACACGCCGCTTTCTACATAAGTAACCTGCGAGTTGTAGTGTTCGTGTAAGGTGCCTACGGCTCCTTCATCAAACTTTGCCTTTACCAGCATTATCTGTTCATCGTATCCGAAAATTTTTCTCTGTACTCCATTGCCTAAATCATCCCATGGAGTTTCACTGTCAATCTGAAATAATGTGCCTTGTAACATCTTTATTGAGTTAATTGTATGAAATTATTCTTGTCTGTGTAATTGATTCTCAGGGTATACTGTTTACCCTTCAGCTTGAAGCTAACGGTAGTGAGCTGATCATTGGCTCCGAGCACAGTAAGCTCTGTAACATCGGCGGCAGCACCGGTAACCACCTCTGCAACAGGGTCTGTGCTGCCATGATTTTCTGTAATAGATACGAACGTCTGATTTTTAGCTTTAGGCTGTGATAAAATGAAGGCCTTGCTATCTACCAGGTTCATCTGCGGATCATTGGCCCCAAGCGATACCAGTTTTACTTCCAGCGCTGCCGGAATAGATGATGCGAATGATGTTGTGTAAAAGTTATTCGCATTCAGCACGGTCACATACCCTTTGCCACTAGCAATGCTATTCTGACTGTTCAGCCATAGGTGTTGATATCCATATTGAGTACCCAGTGCTTTCAGGTTATCTTTGGCCGCTTCAATTTTAAAGGATGCATCTACCAGATTACCTTTATACCAAAATGGAAGGTCATATTGGTGCTGCTCTGCCGAAGATGCTTTAAACACATCTAACAGCAGTGCCTTCTTCAGGCCTTCAATTTTTATTAAAGCCGTTGTGCGTACTAATTTTACACCTGGGTAGGCATGGTCATCAGCAGCGCTTACCACCTGAATGTTTGCATTAGCTTTGAAAGCCAAAAGGTCTGGATGATAAGTAGCTGCATCTTTAAGATTAGCCTTAAATGCCGAGCTCTGGTCTACCACTATCGTGTTATGGGCTACCGTTTGTTTCGCCCAGGTATTATTCTCCGGCAGGTAACCGCCGCCACCCTTAGTCTCGATGTTGATAAAACGTGCAGCACCGTAGTCTGCCAATACCTCCTGGCCATGATCATAATATAGAATGTTGAGCCTGTCAAAGTGTACATGTCCCATACCCTGGGCGGCCGCTTTAAATAGCAGGCATTGCTGATCATCGTTGCTTCCGTATCTCAAGATCCCCAATCCGCCGTCATTACCACTTGCACCATCACCAATCCACTGAGATGTATATTTAAAAGGCTTTGCTTTCCCGGCAGCTATTGCTGCTGCAATTTTCAGTCCCGCGTCGGAGATGATCACTGTATTTTGTCTTTCGGCAATGTCCAGCAGGTCGGGCTGCGGATTGATATCAGCATAGGCAATATCAAGTCCGTAAACCATCTCCGTAGATTCATATGTTTTATCTTTAATAGCATCATTAATAGGAAAGAAGGCCCCATTAGTATAGGTAAGCTGCAGTGAGGTGTTGATTGCTTTCGCCAATAACTGGTTGCGATAATTAAAAATGTGGAGCTCCGGCTGGTAGTTATAGATAGCCTTAGCGAAAATAACAAAGGGTAGAAGCGCATAACGCTGATAATAAGGACCCTCTGTGTAATACCCATCGGGAGAAAATAATTGGTTGAGTTGTGCGAGGTACCCCGTCTTGCCATTTTTATCAGAGCCATTTATGGCCATCTCCACATATTCAGGTTTATGGAGTACATAACCTGTCATGCCAACCGCTGCAATATCCCAGGTACCATGATTATGGATTTTGTCGAAAGTCTCTTTACAGTCTTTGGTGAAGAAATCCATTATCGGTATAAACAGATGCTTTTCAATTGTTTGGCGGTCTTTTGGTTGAATGGCATCATAGGCCATGTCGTATCCCTGAATAGTATAAACCTGCCAAACAAAATCGTTTAAGCTTTGCCAGAACATTCTGCCGCCTTCACCTTCTTTACGCTTAGGATGTAAGGGCCATTTTTCGTATTCAGCGGCATATTTTAGTAAAATAGCAGAGATATAAGCTGCATATTTTCTGTCTCCTGAAATCTGGTAGGCAATGCCACAGTTTAAAATATTTGTATAGTTCTTTTTGTGAGCCTCATGGGTATAACCACCGCCGCCGTCTGCGGGTGCAGGTACGAGCATAGGTTCTTTTAATGCCTGATCAGCGGATGATTTGACTTTTGCATAGGCGCTTTTCAGTAAGGGATAAATATTCACTCCTTTGCGTATCGCGGCCACATTTTTTTTTGTCATCATGATACCAGGATGTTCCTGTGTATAGGCTTGTCCTATAAAAATCAGGCAAAAGGGTACCAGTACTAACTTTTTTAAGCAGTTCATAAGGCATTTATATATTTGGTTAATTTGCACAGGCGGTTAGACCGCCCGTGATAGTTCTATTACATTATTGTTTTTGTATGATCTTTTGTGCCGTATATCCGGCTTTACTAATCTGGTACATGTCATTAAGGTGTTCTGCTAAAGCATTTTCTGCCGCGTCAATATCCTGGTCTATGATTGCCTGTAAAATTTTATGGTGTTCCGGTTTAGACTGTATACCACGGTTTTCGCCACAAAGCTTGTTCTCCCCGATATTTTTAATCAGGTCGGGTATCAGGATGAGGATCATGGACTCGATGAAAGGGTTTTTTGTAGCTCGGGCAATATTGATATGGAAGATCATGTCTTCCTCAATGGCATCTTCTCCGTTATCGATTTTATGATCATATTCTGTCAGTGCATCTTTCATTGCCTGGATATCCTCTGGCGTTCTTCGCTCTGCAGCAAGCTTTACAGCGTCAAGTTCAAGATAATAGCGGGCTTCAAGTAAAGAGTTAAAATCATTTTTGTTAAACCTGATGATATCGGTAATCAAGTTGTCGATTACCTTGATGCTCATTCCTGCCACATAAGTTCCGCTTTGCGGGTTAGTACGCAGCAAACCATAAAACTCCAGCTTTAAAATGGCTTCCCTGACATAGCTTCTTCCCACACCAAACTTTTCAGCAAGAATCCTTTCCGCCGGTAGGCGATCGCCCGGTTTCAATTGTCCGCTGGTAATCAGTTGTTTCAGTTGTCCTATAATTTTGTCTACAGGAGTTTCTACTTCAATGGACCTGATGGTCTCTATAAAAGATTTCATAATATAGTATTGTATTTGGTCGACCAATTAATTGGTTCACCAAATGTATAGATCACAAGCATAAGAACAAAATATTTTGTATATATTTTTGGCACTCTTACATTAATTAGTGCATATAATACGTTTACAGGTATTTAAAGAGCCTTTATTTCGAGGTTTGATCTTCGTCACAATCTTGATAAGAACTTGAAAAATTTCAAATTAGCAGCTGTTTGGGAATTTGCATCATATTAATTAGCCCTAATTTCCCTAATATATTACTACTAATAGCGGGTTATTACTACTATTGGAGTGTCTGTATTTTTTGAATAAATAGAATTCAAAATAAAGTTATCATCACAGTAGGTATGGTATGGCTAGCCTTTGAGATAATTGATCTTGCGCACCTTAACGGAATTTATCCTCAGCAAATTGTTACGTCATCAATCCATATAATCATTTTAAGAAAAATTCAGCATTGCGGTCACTAGAAATTGTAAGATTGATCATTTTTTTTAATGGGATAGGGGCGGATCTTTGTAGTGTGGATAAGGCTATACTATCATCTACTTAAAGAACACTACGCTTAAAAGGAAACAGATTATGAAGAAGCGCATATATTTTGTCAGGGACAGCTTTATCGGATACCTCATTTCATTACATTTCAAACTTTACTAATTGTAAATATATACAGGCATTTTGTCTTGCATATTAAGGATTGCTTCGCCGGCAAATTTACGATTGTTTCATTTGTCACATTATTTGTTCTGTATTATTTATAAGTATTTGAAATACAGTTTATTATGGTGCGATATTGACCAATATATGCGTCATTGGAAATTGATATTCCTAAAGTATTGAATAACTGAGGAATAATTGTTTTGTATTTTAATTTCAATGTAATTAAATATTTATAACTTCATCTTATTGGGAAACTTTAATAATGATGAGAGTGTATTTACGTATTGCCTTTCTTTTTTTATTTTTTATCTCGCCTGCTCAGAGTTCCGGACAGCAGAGCATGCAAATCAAGGGTATTGTTAATATACAGAATGATAAAAAGATATTATCAGGTGTAACAGTTTTGCTATATGCTGCAAGAGATTCCAGCCTGGTCAGTACTGCTTTTACCAATGCGAAGGGTGAGTTCAGCATAATGGCCTTAAATGGCACTTATTACCTTGTATTGAGTGCTATCGGCTATAGTAAATATACTACAGCAACTTTTCAATTGAAAAGTAACACCAACTATCAGGTACCAGCAATTATGCTCGTCCCAAATTCCCGAACTCTTAAAGAAGTCAGCGTTACTGCCTCCAGATCAGTATTGGAGCGTAAAGCAGGAAAACTTATCTTTAATATAGATGCAGCACCATCCACTGCCGGTCTAAATGCTTTAGAGATTCTCAGGAAAGCCCCGGGGGTTGTTGTAGATCAAAATGACAATATCTCTCTTGCCGGGAGAACTAATGTATTGGTAACTATTGACGGTAAACAAACTTACCTCAGCGGCAGCGATGTAGCTAATTTATTGAAATCTATGCAAAGTGCACAAATCGAGAGTATAGAGATCATTAGTAACCCCGGCGCTCGCTATGAGGCAAATAGCACTGGAGGTATCATCAATATCAAAACTAAAAAAAGTAAAGGTGATGGCTTGAACGGAAACCTATCATTGAGCGAAGGTTATAATAAATATTTGGTAAGTGCAAATTCGGTAGATCTGAATTTCCGTAAGAAGGCCTTTAATATATTTGGTTCGTACAACGATTACAGGGGCACGAATGTTCAGCACACACTAATTAGAAGGGTTACCCCTGGTATTGGTAATCAATTATACTTTAATCAGCGCAGTAAAGACAGTGCCAACTATACAGCACAAAACTTTAAGATAGGCACGGATTTCTTTATCGGGAAAAATCATACTATTGGCTTCCTGATGAAGGGCAATATTCAAAATACTGACCATAACGTGTATAGCAATGTTAACATCGGCGACTCTTTCCTTGTTGCTGATTCTGTACTTAAGACAACAAGTTTCAATGCTTCTGATAATTCTAACTATGCCTATAATATTAATTATAAGGGCATTTTGGACACTTCTGGCCAGGAAATTAGTGTTGATGCAGATTATTCTAATTATGATGGACAAAATAACGCGACTTATAAAAATTATTTTTACCTGCCAGATGGTAATTTCCTTAATAACGGACAGATTTACCACAATCTTGCACCCTCAAACATAGATATAAAAGCTATTAAGGCCGATTATACATTGCCTTTAAGCAGAATCTTTAAACTTGAAACTGGCCTTAAAGTGGCAAGTGTTAAAAGCGATAATAACTTTGTATATGAAAATATAGCCGATGATAAATTGGTGCCCGACCCGGCAAGAAGTAACAGGTTTAAATACGATGAGCAGGTAAACGCTGCTTACGGTATGATCAACATCGCGCTGGCGAAAACTACCATTCAGGGAGGGATAAGGATAGAGCGCACTAAGTCTACCGGAAATTCTTTAACTATGAGCACGATAACTAAGAAAGACTACACAGATTTCTTTCCATCATTAACGATTAACCGGAACTTTGACGCCGACCACATGCTTAATTTCTCCTATTCCCGGAAAATTAACAGGCCTAATTATCAGAATCTGAATCCATTCTTGTATTACCTCGACCAATACACTTATAATCAAGGTAACCCGAACTTAAAACCAGAATACGCCACTAACCTGGAGGCCGGTTTTCTATATAAACAAAAGTACAATGCGGCTTTAGCCTATAGCCATGTTTCTGATGTAATATCACAGGCATTGCTGCAAACTGAAGGTGAAAAATATT
>JAATFQ010000049.1 GCA_015655115.1 Sphingobacteriales bacterium | reverse complement strand
ATTAAAAGAGGTTTTTAAAATTATTGAGCAAAAATCTAATTTCCTTATCGGTTATGATAACGTAATAGATACAGAGAAACAAGTATCATTGAACATAAATGCTAAATCGGTTTACTATGTTCTCAAACAGCTTTTGAAAGATTACAAAGGAAATGTAATACAAGTAGATGAACGGCATGTTTTAATCAAAGTAGAAAAACAAGAAGTAACTGCCCAACCTGTAATTGCTAAAAAAGCAGCTGTACAGGCTCAGGTAAGCGGTACAGTAACCGATACTAAAGGCGAAGCTTTACCAGGTGTAACTGTAATTGACATCGCTTCCGGCAGAAAAACAGGAACGGATGGAAACGGCAAATATTCAATCATGGCTACCCAAGGTTCAAAATTAAGCTTTAACTATATAGGTTACGATAAGGAAGAAGTTTTAATTTCAAGACAGACTGTAGTGAACGTGAAACTGAAAGAAGCGAGTAATTCGCTACAGGAAGTAGTAGCTATCGGTTACCAGAAGATCAGGAAAGCCGACGTTACAGGAGCTATCAGCAGTGTAAAATCTTCAGAGCTCAACTTATCAGCACCAACAGTTGGCCAGGCTTTAGTCGGCAAAGTTGCAGGGGTACAAGTTTCACAAACAAGTGGTGCACCTTATAAAGGAGTTAAATTACGTATACGCGGTACGAGTTCAATCAATGCAAGTTCAGATCCATTATACGTAATTGATGGTTATCCTTCAGGAAACAACATCTTTATTAATCCTGAAGACATTGAAACGATCGACATTCTGAAAGATGCAGCATCAGCAGCGATCTACGGATCGAGAGGTTCTGGTGGTGTTGTAATGATCACGACTAAAAAAGGAAAAGATGGCGTAGGTAAGTTTGAATATGATGTGCAGACGGGTATTTCTCAACTGGCTAAAAAAATCAAATTATTAAACGCTACACAGTTTGCGGAACTGGTGATCGACGGACGTAACAATGCTTACCATGACCTGGTAATTGCTGCCGGAAAAGTATGGAGCGATTCAATGTATGGAGATGCCAATGCTACCCGCGTTGCTTACCTTGGTGGCAGTGCCGGTTCTGTAAGTATCCCGACTGATATTTACGATGCATCTACACAATCACTGATCGCACCAACAATAAATACTGACTGGCAGGATGAATTATATAGAAATGCATTCTTTCAACGTCATAACCTGTCATTTTCAGGTGGTGCCAAAGACATTAAATATTATATCAGCAGTGGTTATCAGGATCAGGATGGTATTGTAAGCAATACCGCCATGAAAGCCGTAAACTTCAGGGCTAATATTGAAGGAAACATTAATAAACGTATGAAAGTAGGTGCTGTAATTTCATACACACAGACCGATAATAAAGAAGTTGCAGAGGGCCGTTTCAGCCCAATGATGTCAGCTTTACTTTATCTGCCTTTCCTGCCGGCAAGAGACGCCAGTGGTGCACCAATTAAATACGGGCAGAATGCCCTTGCCAACCAATTTGGTTTCCAGGGAATCGAAAACCCATTGGCAACTGTCGCAGAAACAAAAATCACCAGAAAAGGTTACAGAAGCAACTACAACGCTTATGCAACTTATGATATCTTAAAAGACCTTGTTTTCAAAGCGAACTTAGGAACACAAACTTACAATGAGAAATACGACTACTATTTGCCAACAAGCTTAAGTAATGGCGGTGGAAACCCACCCTATTCGGTATCTTCTCAAACTGCTGCAAATGCGGTAGCCAGAAATACTACTCAGTTAGATAGACTGGCCGAATTTACACTGAACTACAATAAAGTTATCGGCAATCACAATTTCAATTTATTGGGAGGCTACTCCGCACAGTTAACAAATAGTGATTACGTTGAAGTTGGTGCAAGCGGTTTTACTAACGATAACGTACCTGAAATTACCGGTAAAGGAGCCGATGCTGCATTTTTCACTTTAAAAAGTGCCGTTAAAGAGTCCTATTCCTTACTTTCTTACTTCGGCCGTTTCAGCTATAACTATAAAGGCAAATATTTCTTAACAGGTTCATTACGTACAGATGGATCATCAAGATTTGGTCCTTTAAACAAATGGGGAACATTCCCTTCTGTGGCCGCAGGATGGAGCCTGTCACAAGAAGATTGGTACAACGACTTCCTGGGTGAGCAATCATCCGTAAAAATCAGGGCAAGCTGGGGCTTAAGCGGAAATAATAATATTGGTAACTATAACTCTGCACAAGTACAAGGTTCACCGACCGGAGTAGTATTTGGTACTGGTGTTGTTTCTTCAGGTGTTGCTGCCGGTGGCATAAAAGATGGAACAATTGGCTGGGAATCTACTTCACAATACAATGTGGGAACAGATGTCAGCCTCCTAAAAAACCGTTTATCTTTTACTGTTAACTATTACCTGAGCAAGACTTACAACTTATTATTCAGTCAGCCAATTTCAGCTATTTCTGGCTCAACATCCGTCTTAACTAATTTAAAAGACAGTAAAGTTCAGAATAAAGGATTTGATTTTCAATTAGACGGAACAATCATCAGAAATGATGACTTCACATTAGGTGCAAGTGGAAACATCTCTGTCAACAAAAATAAAGTTCTGGACCTTGGTGGCAACAACGTCATCTACAGCACTGGCGGCGAGCGCGGATATTTAACACACATTACCCAGGAAGGGCAGCCAGTAGGTATGTTCTATGGTTTCAAAGTATTAGGCAGGCTAACAGCAGAAAATGCAGGTAAAGTTCCACAATCAGCGGCTTCAACCAACCCTGCTAAAATAGGCGATCTTTATTTTGAAGATACCAACAAAGACGGTGTAATCAATGATTCGGATAAAGCAGTAATTGGTACACCATATGCTAAGTTTACTTATGGTTTTGCCTTAACAGCAGCTTATAAAGCATTCGATTTCCGTGCTTCATTCAATGGGTCTTATGGAAATAAAGTATTAGACGCACAGGATTATTACTTATATAACTTTGAAGGTTCAGGAAACCAGTACGTTGAAGTTGCAGACAGATATCGGTCAGAATCACAACCGGGAAGTGGCTTAAACTACCGCGCCAACCGTTCAGGAACGCAAAGTAACAATACGAGGCTTTCGTCTTTCTACCTTCAGGATGGTTCTTATTTCAGAATGACCAATGCAATGTTAGGCTTTAATTTCCCTAAACCATTTGTGCAACGGTTAAAAGTACAAGGCATCAGGGTATTTACTTCAGTAGATAATGCATTTACCATCACTAAGTATAAAGGTTATAACCCAGAGGTAGATTACAATAATGGTAATAACTTAACACCAGGAGTAGACTACGGTAACTATCCATTGGCAAGAACCTATAATCTGGGCGTAAAAGTAACCTTCTAAATTCAACTCAGCTACTGAATCAATGCACATGTTAGCTGCATAACCTTTAAAACCGCCGAAGGCAGCTAGAAGACAAATAAAAACAATAAGTACTATTGATAAAACAACATATACTGATGAAACCTGCATAAGCTTACCGCTTACAAACTGAGATGAATAAAGCTTATGCAAGCTTCATAACCTTTAAAATTCAATTATATTCTAATGAAAAAATATACAATTATATGCCTGCTGTTACTGGCAACATTCACTTCCTGCAAAAAAAGCTTTATAGAACTGAATGATCCAAATGCCGTAACTATTGAAAATTCCTTTAAGACTGAAAACGATGTACTGCTATATGTTAACGGTGCATACCAGGCTTTAAGATCCAGCGATAATATTGGTGAAAACAGTGGTCTTTATACTGATGAACGTTCTGATGATACAGGCAGAAATGACGCACAAGCTAACTCAGGCATCCCATTTCAGTTTAACGATTTCAGCTTGCTGCCAAGTAATGGCAATTTAAAATCACACTGGGTAAGTTTATACGGAGCAATTTCGAGATGCAATATTATTACGTCTAACATCGATAAAGTAACTTTTGCCAGCGAAGCGACAAAAGAGAATTACCTTGCAGAGACCAAATTTATCAGAGCCCTGATGTATTTTCAGTTAGCTAGAAAATGGGGGGCTGTACCAGTAGTTACCAAACAATTATTTACACCTGCAGAAGTTACAGAATTTACTTACAGACAGCCTGAGGCTGCCGTTTATGCTCAGATTATTTCAGATCTTAAAGATGGTTTAACAAGTACGCTGCCTAACCTGCAAACAGGTAATAATGCAGGTCATGCTTCTAAAGCTGCGATCAATGGTTTATTAGGACAGGTTTATTTAACAATGGCTGCTACGCTTGCCGATAATAAAGCAGAGAACCTGGCAAATGCCAATACTTATCTTACTGCTACCTATAACATGCGTCCTTTTACTACTTTAGCTGCTGTTCCATATGCAGATGTGTTTGATGTAACTAAAAAAGCAACCAATCCTGAGGCCATTTTCGAGATCGTTTACAAACAAGGCGATCTTACCTATGCTTCTTCTATCGCGGCCAATAACCAGGCTTTGGGCGAAACGATCAACTCACTGAAAATTGCTTTAGGTGCTGGTGGAAATGTTACAAGAGACCTTGTGCTGGACTATGAACCAGGGGATTTGCGTAAAGATCTTTCCTTAAAATTCGCTGACAACCCTACGATACAAGATTACTTTGTCACTAAATACCGCGATGTAAGTACAGCTGCTGGTGCTAATGGTTATGGTGGGAACAACACACCCATTATCCGTTATGCAGATATTATCTTAATGCTTGCGGAAGTAAACATGAACCAGGGTAACGAAGCTGCTGCTATTGGATATCTGGATATGGTACGTACCAGAGCAGGCTTACCTACTTATGCAGTATCAAGAACAAATGCTGCTTATAACACCAAATACCCAACTTTAAAACTGGCTATTTTACATGAGCGCAGGGTAGAGCTTGCATTTGAACACATTCGCTGGTTCGATTTGATCAGGTTCTTTACTACAGAAGAGCTGGTTGCCTTCTTTAAGGCGAAATCGCAAGGTGACTTTGGGCAGGCAAAGCTTTCCAACTTTACTACAAAAGACAGGTATTACCCTATTCCGCTGGATGAATATAAACTTGATCCGGCAAAAATGTACCAGAACCCTGGATATTAATCCATCAGATTTTATTAACTGTTCTCAAATGGAGAAGGAAATTACTTTCTTCTCCATTTTTCTTTAAATTCGGACTTTAATTGCCATTATTTTCTACAAGATGAAATACTACTTATTTGCCATTCTGCTTCTCCCCTTTCTTACCCAAGCTCAACATACCGGTTTTAACATTGCACAGGAAAGCCCTGCCACCAAGGTCAATGTTTTCTTAGGGACATCCGGCGATCATGGCCAGTTAAGTCCCGCAGCAACTTATCCTTTCAGTATGCTCAGCATCGGTCCGCAAACCTATCCTAAACTACATGCAGGATACGAGTACCGTGCAAAGCTATTCCTGGGTTTTACCCATAACCGTTTTGAAGGCGTAGGCTGTCAGGGCAGTGGCGGGAATATCTTAATCAAACCATTCCTGGGCGACAACCCGGCTACCTCCAAACTGATCAAATCTTCAGAATCCGCTGCTCCCGGTAACTATACTGTAGGGTTTACCAATCAGATCAAAGCTTCATTCGCAGTAGTAGAAAAACAGGGATTAGAGCACTATGACTTTCCTGCAGGTGCAAAAGGATTTTATTTCGACCTGAGCCACACACTGGCCAACCGTTTCATCAGTGAAGAACATACCGTAGACGGACAAGACATCAGTGGTTACATACAAGCAAAAACAACCTGTAGCGTAGGTGCTTATAAAATTTATTATACCATCCATCTGGATAAACCAGTAAAATGGACAGACAGTGCCAACCATAAACTGATTGCCACCTTAAATCCAGGCGAAACCAGTGCAGAAGTACGTATTGCATTCTCTTCAGTAGATGTGGCACATGCCGAAGCTAACCTGAACAGCCAGACCTTTCCAGAATTGAAAAATGCAAGCACAAACGGATGGGACGATGTATTAGGGCGTATTAAAGTAACAGGAGATCCTGAACGTGAAAAACTGTTCTACTCCCTCCTGTACCGCACCATGCAGTCGCCTTACCAGATTACCGAGAAAGACGGCAGCTTCCGTGCAACCGATGGCAGCTTGCAACATTCCAAAGAACCCTTATTTAATGGCTGGGCCATATGGGATAATTACCGTACACAACTGCCTTTATTAGCTATCCTGCAACCGGAAAAATATAAGGGGATCACTACCTCTCTGGCTAACCTGTATGCCTTTGGAAAGAAAGATTATGCGACACAGAATGAGCCGACCAATACAGTAAGAACGGAACATGCCATTGTAGTCTTGCTGGATGCTTACCGTAAAGGATACAAAGTGAATTTTGCAGCAATCTGCGATTCGCTGATTAAAGATGTAGACCTGTTAGACTATTCACATCCAGACAAAGCATTAGAGTCCAGCTACGACGCCTGGGCCCTGGCACAGATCCTAAAAGTGCTTAAAAAGGACGAGTTAAGCGCGAAGTATCTTAAAAAAGCTGCAGCGTATAAAACTTACTGGAAGAAAGACTTTGAAGATATCACTAAAAAAGATGTAGACCAGGTTTCTGCAAGAGGGATGTACCAGGGAACCATTCTGCAGTACCGCTGGTTTGCACCTTTCGACCTGAAAGGATTAGTGGAACTGATGGGTGGCGACGCTGCTTATATCAAACAGCTGGACCATTTCTTTGGAAACGACGAATACAACCATGCGAATGAACCTGATATCCAGGCTCCGTTCATGTATAATGCATCCACTGAACCTTATAAATCGCAGTTATTGGTACATCAGCTGGCTGTAGATACCGTGGTGCAATATTACTTTAATGACAACAGCAGGGGGATAGATCCTTTTGTAAACCGTATTTATCAGAACAAGCCGGAAGCTTATATCCGTACCATGGACGATGATGCCGGTGCTTTATCTGCCTGGTATGTATTTGCCGCTTGCGGATTTTCTCCCGCTTGCGTAGGTTCTCCTGTGTATTACATGAATGTTCCCTTGTTTAAAACTGTCGTGTTTAGCTGGCCAAAGAGGAAACCTTTCCAGATTAATGTAGAGAACTTTGATGATAAACGCCCGTATATTGAAAAGGTGGTTTTAAATGGAAAGGTATTGGATAGAACATGGCTTACTCATGAAGAGATTATGAAAGGCGGCGAGTTAGTGATTACAGCTTCGGATGTACCTAACAAGACGCTGGGTGTAGAAAACAGGTGGATAAGCGATATGAATAGCAGTAAGTAGTAGATCCTTCTCTTTCAGGTTTGCTGAGCGATAATTGTTTTTTAAGCCTGATTTTAGCATATAGTATGCAGCGGCTTAGAAATTTCGTACCCGTAAAAGTAAGCGTAACAGGATTGATTGTCAATATTAGGGCACAATGACCATTTACCAGATTAATTGTAAACCACTTGCTTTATATACTTTTCGATTTCAATAAGACTTGTATCAGATTGGTCAGAATTGTAAACGATTGTCCCTTTTCTATCGATAACCAGACAGGTTGGTATGGCGTATACGCCAAAGGATTTTGGGATTTTACTTTTATTGGCCTTAAGTTTTTCTGATACATTTATCCAGGTGAGTTTATTTTTTGAAACATGCTCTTTCCACCGCTTAGTGTCATCATCATCATTAAAGTAAATAACTTTCAACCCGTTTTGTTTGTATTTGTCGTATAGGTTTTTCAGCCTTGGTAATTGATCCTGACATGGGCCGCACCACGTAGCTGAAAAAACAATAATATAAGGTTTACCTTTCAGGAAACTATTGCTAAAGGATTTGTCATTAATATCAGTAATGGTGAAAACCTTTACTTCATTTCCGGCATTGGCCGCAGCTTTATTGTTTATCAGAGCAGTAGCTTCCTCATACAATTGTTTTCCGACTTCAGAATTCCTAATTTCATCACTAAATTTGGCTAAAGTTGCAAGGTTATTCTTTGCGGAAGCTGGTTCGGCATCCATTCGGGAAATTCTACACAAATAAATTAAACTTCCAAAGTCATCCGGATAAGCTTCAAGTCTCTTTAATTGGATGATGTTGATTTCGTCGTGTTGTTCTTGTGTTAATTTCAGATAACCATTTACTCTTGCGGGATTTTTATAGCAGGCTATGGTTTCTTCGAATAAATTATT
>JAATFQ010000214.1 GCA_015655115.1 Sphingobacteriales bacterium | reverse complement strand
TGCTGCCAGCCTGAACCTGAAGGAAGTGACTTTTATTCCTGTAAGTGCCCTGAAAGGGGATAATGTGGTGAGCTTTTCACCAAATATGCCATGGTATACGGGCACCAATCTGCTCGACTTCCTGGAGACGGTAGAGACTACAGAAAACCAGACATCTGACTTTGCCAGAATGCCTGTGCAATGGGTTATCAGGCCGCAAACGGATGAGCTGCATGACTATCGCGGCTATGCTGGAAGAGTACTGAGCGGCACCTTTAAAGTGAATGACAGGGTTACTGTATTGCCCTCTGGCAACAGTTCTGTAATTGATAAAATTGAAGTATACGACCAGCAGCCTGATGAGGTGATCGCTGGTATGTCGGTAACGCTGCACCTGAAGGATAATATCGATATCAGCAGGGGCGATGTGCTTGTAAATGCAAACCATCTGCCGCAAAGTTCTCAATTGATAGAAGCCGACCTGTGCTGGATGGATAATAAGCCAATGGATGATACTATCACTTATTTCCTGCAGCATAACAGCAAAATCACTAAATGTAAAGTGAGGGAAATTTTATATAAAGTGAACATCAATACTTTGGAGAAGGAAGATGCATACGACTTTAAGCTGAATGATATTGGTCGTGTGGTGGTTAAAACTGCCGAAGCCCTGGCTTTTGATTTGTATACGGAAAATAAAGCGAATGGCTCTGCCATATTAATTGATAGCCGTACCAACTTAACCGTTGGAGCACTGATGTTTAGAGCTGTGGTTGATTAATGTATGATTTCTAGCGGTTCATACTTATACTGCAACGTAAACAGATATAACTTAAAATACCTATAAATAAAAAAGAAGCGGGGATAATTCGAAAGAACTATCCCCGCCATCTAATTAACGCTCTCATATACATAAGCGTTATAATAAAGTTATTATTGTGTGTGGGCACAAATATTTTTAATTTCCTGTTTTTACCCTGCTTTGTTCTGCCTCGGCACCGTTTAAACGGTCGCGCATGGCTTTGATCAGTGTGCTGCCAAAGTTATAGCTGAAGGTTAACCGGAATACCCTGCTTTCTGGCTTTTGATAAAGCCTGTAGTCCTGCATTGGAATGGCACTGCTGATTCTTGCTTTTTGCAGATTAAACACGTCATTCGCCGCAATTTTTACATTTGCCCTGTTATTGGCAAAGGATTTACTGATGCCTAAGTCGATCCCATATAGCGGTTTTACAGCGTAGGTGCCATATACCTGTGAAGAATGGTATATCGCAGTAAGCTCTGCATTCAGGGTACTATTGATTTGAAAGGTCTGTGTAGTATTGAGAATATAGGATAGTTTATGGCTGTCGAAAGGAGCGCCCATCAGGTTGGGAGAACTGTATTTATTATAATAAAGCGTAACATCGTTTGTGGTACTCCACCACGGACTAAAGACTGCTGGACGCGTGATATTTAGGTTATAGGTCTCCTGTTCCGCAAGGTTCTGATCAGTGATCAATAAGGTCTTTTTTATAGTGTCGCTTGCCAGAGTGGTGGTAATTACATCGCTGGTATGGCTATAGCCCAGTGTAATATTCAGCGTTTTCTGATAGTTATAGGTCAGCTCGAATGCATTGGTATATTGCGGATTCAAAAGTGGGTTTCCCTGGTAAAAGGTATAAAGATCTGTATAATATATAAAGGGGTTTAGTGACTGATAATCAGGCCTGTCAACCCTGCGGTGATAAGAAATTCCTGCTTCATTGTTTGCGCTGAGTTGCTGGTTAAGCGTAATACTGGGAAAGAAATTCAGGTAACTGCGCTTTACCAAATGCTGACTATTGACGGCATTGCCTTCAGAATGGGTAAGCTCTGCTCTTAGCCCTGCTTGTATGGTGGTTTTATTTAATTCTTTTTGCAGATTAACATACGCGGCGTAAATGGATTCCTTATAGATAAAACGGTTGCTTTTCAGCGGATCATTTTTGTACATGCCTTCGTTGTAGTCCTCGAACTGGAAATCGTTATCTGTGCGTACATAGCTGCTTTTTGCCCCTGTTTCAAGCTTCGTTTTTTTTGATAGCGGCAGACTGTAATCTACTTTTCCGGTCCATATTTTTACCGTAGATGGTGTTGCATTTTTATAGATATAAGGGTTTCTGTAGGTGGTGCCGCTGGCATTCTCAAATGTATTGTTGTACACTATTTCGTTGCTGCTGTGAAATTGTGAATAGTCGGCATCAAAGTTAAGCTCCTGGCCTGCCGTGTCGATTACCGATTTATAATTGAGATTATAGCTGATGTTGTTGTATTTGCTTTTACCGGGATTGAATGCAGTTATGGAGGAGTCTGTCAGATTGGGCTGGCTGCCGATCAATGTTTTGTACTGTGCGTCAATAGTATTGTTATTGTGGTACCCATTTATTACAAAACCGAGGATATTCCTATCATTTAAATAGTAATCTTCACCTATTTTATAACTGTTATTTTTCCTCAGGTAGATATCACGGCCCTGAAGGCCGAAATAGGTGGCCTCTTCACCGGCACTACTGCTGCGGTTGATGTTCAGATATTCGGTGTCTTTGTTGTTGGAATAATTGTAAAGTCCGAAGATATTGAGGTTTTTACTACGGTTATTCAGGGTTAAGCCAGCATTGCTTTTATAGAAGAGGCCATATCCGGCGCCTGCGGTGAGCGTTCCATTGGTGCCATAGCTGCTGTTTTTCTTTAATTTGATGTTGATGATACCACCGCTGCCGGCAGCATCGTATTTTGCTGAAGGGCCGCTGATGAGTTCGATGGACTGTATGGAACTGCCACTGGTAGACCTCAGCATTTCTGCCATTTGGGCGGTAGACAGATAACTTACTTTATCATCTATCATGACATTTATTCCCCGTTTACCGCGCAGGCTAACATTGCCTTCCTGATCTACGCTTACGCCCGGAGCTTTAGCAAGGATATCCATAGCCGTATTGCCTGCAGCAAGAATGCTGTTAGCGACATTGATGATTGTCTTGTCGTTCTTCCTTTCTATAAGTGCCTTCCTGCCGGTAATATTTACCGTGTTCAGCTGCCTGATTTGTTGTGGGAGGGTTATGTTTAAGGTTGGAAGGGTAGAGGCCGCATCTGTAAGTACAAAGGGGCCATGGAATATGGGCTTTCCTGCTGCTGAACCGGCCGCGATGAGGTAGATGCCAGCTGCAAGGCCATTAAAGGTAAAAGAGCCAGTCTCTGTAGTCAGTGTGCCTTTAATGAGCAGGGTGTCTGCGGCATTATAGAGGCTGATTGGCAGGTAAGAAACCGGACTTTGCTGCTCATTACGGATAGTCCCCTGTATATTTCCATTTGATTTTGTGTTTTGTGCGCTGACCATCGGTAAGGCCATCAGATATATAATGATCAGACACAATGAGGCTATAATTGTTTTGGCCATGCAGGTATTGTTAGGGGATATAAAAAGTTAATTATTTCGAATATAACGCATTAAATAGCGCTAGAAATAACATTAACATGTTTTAACAAAGCTGTTTCTTTTTGGCATTGGAAATAAAATATGCTGCTTTGAATTTAATCGTGATTAAACAGTCTCAATTTGCAATGATTAAAATGCTGACTATAGCAAATAGCCTGCTTTGTTGTAACCCTCGAAAATTAATTACTCCTGCGCAGGTATATGTTATTTTTATCTGATTGATTATTTAAGGATGTTATAGAAATAGAATTTATTAGACTTAACTTTATACCTGTACTTTCATTAAACGAGGTCATGAATCAAATTATAACTGATATAGAAATCAATAAAAGGGAGGCCGTTTTCCCAATTATAGGTATGGGAGGTTCTGCCGGATCTTTTAATGCTTTTGAGAAGTTCTTTCTGCACATGCCTGTTAAGAACGGAATGGCCTTCGTTATTATCATGCATTTAGATGCTGCACACAATATGGATGTATCAGGTTTATTACAGCCCGTAACAGGCATGAAAATTACCGAAGCTGTAGATGGTACACTTGTGGAACCTGATAAGGTATATATTATTCCACCGGGAAAAGATATGGGCATACATAATGGCCGTTTATTACTCATGGAAGCATCGCGCTATAAAGGTGCGCATATGTCTATAGATTATTTTTTGCAGAGCCTGGCCGAAGATCAGGGCAGTAAGGCTGTTGCCATCATATTTTCCGGAATGGGTGCCGATGGAGAAACCGGACTGAGAATGGTTAAGGAAAGACTTGGAATGGCGATGGTGCAGGAGCCGCAAACAGCGGAATACCCCAGTATGCCAACGGCAGCGATCAAAACAAATATGGCAGATTATATCCTTGTTCCAGAGGATATGCCTGTTAAGCTGATCCAGTACCTCAACCATCCTGTGCTTCAGGAATCAGAGGAACACCCAGACTCATTTCTGAATAATACGCAGCAAACACATATACAAAAGATCCTGATGTTATTGCGCTCGCATACCGGGCATGACTTTACATTATATAAAAAAAATACTATCGTACGAAGGATAGAAAGAAGAATTGCCTTCCACCAGCTTCATGATTATTTGGATTATATTAATTTTATCAGAGAGAACCCCTCGGAAATACTGGCGCTATTCAATGAACTGCTGATTGGTGTAACCAAATTCTTCAGGGACCAGCCTTCTTTCGAAAGCCTTAAAAAACATTTAAATGTCCTGCTCGATCACAAAAAAGAAGACGAGCCTGTACGTGTCTGGGTTGCGGGATGTTCTACTGGCGAGGAAGCTTATTCTATTGCCATGTTGCTGATAGAATACTATGAGTCTAAGCACATTTCCAAAATCCCCAAATTGCAGATTTTTGCTACAGATCTGGACCCACAGGCCATAGATCATGCCAGGTCGGGCAGCTATTTTTCAAATATCGCTTCTGAAGTGTCCCCGCAAAGACTGGAGCGCTTTTTTATTACAGTAAATGATGGGTATGTAGTGAAAAAGGAAGTACGTGAAATGATTGTATTTGCTCAGCACAACCTGATTAAAGATGCACCTTTTACGCGTTTGGATTTGTTATGCTGCAGAAATGTGATGATCTACCTTACTGCTGAACTGCAGAAGAAGATCATTCCTGTATTTCATTATTCATTAAATGAACCTGGAATCCTGTTCCTGGGACCGGCAGAGTCTGTTGGTATTTTCCATGAGAGCTTTGTGACTTTAGATCCTAAATGGAAGCTGTTCAGGAAAAAAGAAGGGTCTGCCACTATGCATAAAACGCTGGATTTCCCATTTAACGTGGCTAATCAGCATACCAAAAGCCTGAAAGCAACTTCTGTTAAAACACTAAAAAACCCTGTCGCAGATATCTTCCATAAGATTCTGCTCGATAACTTTGCCCCGCCGTCGTTGTTATTGAATGAAAGAGGTGATATTCTTTATGTGAATGGTAAAACGGGCAGTTTTATGGAGATCAACTCGGGCGAAGCCATATTTAATATCCACCGCCTGGCAAAAGAGGAGATAAAGTATGTGCTGGGCAACGCCCTGCACCAGGCATGGGAGCAAAAGGATAAGATAGAAGTTGCCGAAATAAAAATTAAAGAAAATAACCAGGTGTTTACCATAGGCTTCCGGGTAGACTATATTACTGAAGAGCCATTGCAGGATTTATTGCTGGTCACTTTTTATGATCATGGGCCGCTGAAGAAAAAAAGCCGCACGGTCAGGGCTGTGGATCCTTTGAAGGGCGATGAAGTACAGGAGCTGGAGAAAGAACTGATCTATACCAAACATCAGTTACACAGTACTATTGAACAGATGGAAACCTCACTGGAGGAACTGAAATCTACTAATGAGGAACTGCAGAGCACGAATGAGGAGCTGCAAAGTACTAATGAAGAAGCACTGACTACGAAAGAGGAAATGCAGTCTCTGAATGAAGAGCTGATGACAATTAACCTCCAGTATCAGAATAAAGCTGAGGAATTGACGCAGCTGAACAATGATATGAAGAACCTGCTGGATAATACTGAAATAGGGACTATCTTTCTGGACAATCAGCTGAATATTTTACGGTTTACACCACAGGTAACCAAGCTATTCAATGTGATTCCTTCTGATCTGGGAAGGTCTATCACACATATCGTGTCTAACTTTGATTACCCTTTACTGGAGGATTCTATCCGTGAGGTGATAGAGAGACTGTCGGGCAAGGAGCTGGAAGTAAGCACTAAAAATGGTGACTGGTATAACTTAAGAATTATGCCCTACCGTACTATGGATAACTTTATCAATGGGGCAGTAGTCACCTTTACCAGGATTACCCCGGTGAAGGCTATGGAAATTAAACTCAGAAACCTGCTGACTTATGCACAGGTAATGATTGATCTTTTACCTGATCCGGCGGTATTGATAGACAGGGACCTGAAAGTACTGGTAGTGAATAAATATTTCAGCCAGTTTTTTAATATCAAAGAGCAGGATATTAAAGAGCGGTCTTTTATGGAGGTGGCACAGAACAGGTGGAAAACGAATAAGCTGGATAATATGCTGTCAGCTCTTGATAATGAAGAGGCAGAGTTTTTTATACATCATGATTTTCAGGGCGCCGGCCCTAAGGATATATTTATAAAAATCCAGTCGTTAGATAGGGGGGATGTAAAGGAACGTTTGGTATTTGTGTTAACCTTCAGGGAACAAAGAAGTGGAAAGTGATAAAAACGCAGGGAAATCTAAAATTCCATCTATGCTGCGTCAGCGGGCGGTAGAACTGATGAAGGGCAATACACTTTCGCCGGAAACGAGGCTTTCCGGAGATGAGATCAATATTCTCTTAAATGAACTGCAGGTATATCAGCTGGAACTGGAAATGCAGAATGATGAGCTGAAGGCCTCATATGTGACACTCGACAATGAAAGAGCCAAGTTTGTAGGCTTATATAATCTTGCCCCTGTGGGCTATTTTATTCTGGATTACCTGGGGATAGTTGAAGAGGCTAACCAGAATGGGGTAGACCTGCTGAACAGTTCTAAAAAAGCAATTCTTCATAAAAGGTTCCAGAGCTTTATTGCAAAGCAGTCCTGGGAACGTTTTTATAATTTTCTGCATAAGATGCAGAACAGCGATGGTAAACAGAGTGCCGAAATACAACTGTTATTGCCAGACGGGCAAGTGATCTATACCCGTATAGAAGGCCGGGCAATTTCCAGCATGATTTCTACTGAGGTGAAGTATTATATTGCTATAATCGATATTACAGAAAGCCGAAATGCACAGCAGGTATTGAAAGATACTACAGAGCGGCTTGAAATGACGCTCAAGGCCTCTGCTACGGGTACCTGGACGATTGGCTTTGGCACTAACAGGGTGTTTCTGGACGACCATAGTTTCAATATTATGGGTATAGATAAATGGAAGTTTACAGGCACCATTAAGGCTTTGATCGATTGTATCCATCCGGATGATCAGATTATTGTGCGGCATATGCTGATGCGGGCCGCTAATGAGCTTAAGGAAATTGATCTGGAGTTTAAACTGATCGTTGGTGATAACCAGGTTAAATATATTTCTGCGAAAGGGCATGAGGTGAAATCGCTCGATGACAGGACTTACTTTGCGGGGATCTTAATGGATATTACCGAGCGTAAAGTCCTCGCCATGGAGTCAGAATCACTGCGGAACAGTCAGCAGAAGCTGGTGCTTTCTACTACGCTCACTGCGCAGGAAAAAGAGCGCAATGCAATCAGCAGGGCGCTCCATGACAGTGTTTGCCAGATTCTCTACGGAATCAGGTTAAACCTGGAGAATTTGCAGCGTACAAAAAATATAAATAGTGATTTTAAGAATATCAATCAGTTGCTGGACCAGGCTATCCGTGAGATCAGGCAGCTTTCTTATGAGCTTACGCCCTCGGTGCTGAAAGATTTTGGCTTCGTAGCCGGAATTAAAGAAATGGCGCAGCGTACCAGTACGCCGCTTTTTAGCATTGATACTTTTATTGATGAGGCTGCTGATACGCTGAGCAGCGAAACGCAGCTTAATGTTTTTAGAATGATCCAGGAACTGATCAGCAATTCTATTAAACATGCAAAGGCTACACACGCTGAGATCAGGGTAAATATTGAAAACAACAATGTGGTCATCGTTGTTAGTGACAACGGCAAAGGATTGAAGACCGATGTTCAGGATGCATACAGGAGTGGGTCGGGATTGAGTGGCATAAAAAACAGGGTGTACCTTTTAAATGGCCATCTCAATTTTACAAATAGCGCCGGAAATGGTTTAATAGTGACCATTACTTTTAATTACCAGAGATCCTGACCTGATAAAACGAGATGCTGAATTAAGACCAAAGAGCTTACAAATATGATCACAATAGATGCGTCAGCAGATGGCATAAGTGCTGTGTCGAGATTACTCGCTACGTTTGATGGAGAGCTGAATGCCGCAGTTTTTATTGTATATATGTTGCCTGTAATTCATTGAATAATTAAATTGGAGAATATGTTAAAAGTAATCTTGGCCGAAGACCATAATATTGTACGCAACGGGATACGGATGCTGCTTGAGGCGGACACAGACATCAGTATTGTTGCGGAGGCTGTAAATGGGAGGGAGGTTATTGATCTGATAGCTGCAGGTATCTCTGCGGATATCGTACTCGCCGATATCAATATGCCGGAGCTGGACGGGATTATGCTGATTAAACAACTGAAGATAGTCAGCCCTGATATACGGGTAGTCATCTTGTCTATGCTGGATAATGAAAAATATGTATCCCAGGCTTTTACTGAAGGTGCTTACGGCTATTTATTGAAAAATGTGAGTGCCGATGAGCTCCTGTTTTCTCTGAAGCACGTACACACCGGCGGCAAATATATATGTGCTGAGCTTTCGATCAGGATGCTCGACACACTGATTAATTCCTCTGTTCCGGCAGCTGCTGCCGTTAGTAATAACATCGAATTCTCCAGCCGGGAAATTGAGATTCTCCACCTCGTTGCCGAAGGACTGACCAATGCAGAAATGTCTGATAAATTATTTATCAGCAAAAGAACTATTGAAGGGCACCGGCAAAGCCTGATAGAAAAAACCGGGTCCCGCAATACCGCGGCACTGATCAGGTTTGCCGTGTTAAGCGGCATTGTCCATTAAATCAAATCAGGTTTTATGTTTTTTCAGGTAGTTGCCCCTGTTTTTTTCCGTATTTATACGTTTTTGAATCAATAACTATTTCTATAGTATTGTTCGGTTTATTTGTTATTATACATTAAATCGTAGGTATGCAGTATAGAATACTAATTGTCAATAACGATAGGGATATGGCCGACATGCTGGAGATGATCTTCATCCATCAATGTTATGATGTTGATGTTTGTCATTCATGGACTGATGTTGATGACTTTTTTTATAGCAGGAAACCCGATCTGGCGATAATCGGGTTTCTGGAACGTGATTTAAATATTACGAAAATCAAAGATGAAATACGCAGGGATAAAAAAATCAATGACTTGCCTTTAATCTTTCTGTCGCGCCAGCAAAATGAGCTGTTTTCTGTTGACAACAGTAATGAATGTTTAGTAGATCCATTGAACTTTTATCAGTTATCCGGTTGTGTCAAAAGTATGCTTAATGTTCCGGCATGATTAAATGTAAGGTATAAAATCTCTGTTATTTTTATAGCTGTTGTTTGTTTTAACACATTTTCTGCTTATTTTGACGTCAGACCTCTGTTTTTTTGCATAGGCTCAATCTTAGGATCATGACCCCTGAAATCACGGAAAAGTTTGCCATAGTCTTCTGTATTGCCACGCGACAGAATCATGTCGCGAAAACGCTGTCCATTTTTAAGCGATAAGCCTCCGTTTTCTTCAAACCAGGAATAGGCATCGTCATCGAGCATTTCTGTCCACAGATAGGCATAATATCCCGCCGCATACCCGCCGCCCCAGATATGTGAAAAATAACTTGTACGGTAACGTGACGGTACTTCCGCAAGATTAAGCTTTGTTTTTGTCAATGCCGCTTTTTCGAAATCATCTGTTTTTCTTAAGTCTGCCCCAGCCTTGAGCTGATGCCATTGCATATCCAGCGATGCTGCCGCAAGAAGTTCTGTAAGCCTGTATCCCTGGTTAAAAGTCGCCGCCTTTTTAATTTTATCTACAAGTGATGCCGGCATCACTACCCCGGTTTTATAATGTTTAGCATAGTTATTCAATACCTTAGGATCCAATGCCCAGTGTTCATTAAACTGGGAAGGGAACTCTACAAAATCACGTGCAACACTGGTGCCGGAAAGCGAAGGGTACTGCTGACTGGCGAAGAGGCCATGGAGGCCATGTCCAAATTCGTGGAACATTGTGGTCACATCATCGAAACTGATCAGTGCGGGCTGCCCTGCTATAGGTTTAGTGAAATTACATACATTATAGATCACAGGTTTAGTGCCAAATAATTTAGATTGGTTCACCATGTTCCCCATCCATGCCCCGCCATTTTTATTGTCCCTTTTAAAATAGTCGCAATAGAACAAACCAATAGTAGAATTGTCTTTATCGAACACCTCAAATACTCTAACCTCTTTCTGGTACACAGGAAGGTCGTGGCGCTCTTTAAATGTAATTCCATATAATTGTGTAGCGGCATAAAAAACACCGTCTTCCAGCACCTTATTGAGCTCGAAGTAAGGTTTGATCTCCGATTCATCCAGGTCGTATTTTTTCTTGCGCACTTTTTCTGCATAATAGTTCCAATCCCAGGGGGCTAATTTAAATCCCCCTTTTTGCAGGTCTATTTCTGCCTGTATATCTGCTGCTTCTGCTTTTGCTTTCGCTGTAGCCGAAGGGACCAGCTGCGCAAAGAATGCATCGACAGCTGCTGGTGTTTTAGCCATCTGATCTTGTAATTTCCAGCTTGCATAGTTCGCGAAACCCATTAATTCGGCTTTCTCTGCACGGATTTCAGCGATACGTACTATTGTATTACGGGTATCATTGGCATCATTCTTTTCTGTACGGTTCCAGGAGGCATTGAACAGTTTTTCACGCGTTACGCGGTCAGACAAAGATTGCAATGCAGGCTGTTGTGTGGTATTCTGCAGCGGCAGCAGCCACTTGCCTTCCATTTTATTCGCTTTTGCTCCCTGTGCGGCAGCATCAAGCTCTCCCTTCGGTAAACCAGCCAGCTCTTTCTCCTCATTTGCAACCAGTGCCCCTGCTTTATTAGCAGCAAGCAGTGAATTGGAGAATTTGGCACTCAGGGAAGCTTCTTCTTCGTTTAGTTTTTTTAATGCAGACTTATCTTCGTCAGACAGTTTAGCCCCTGCAAGGGTAAACTGCTGGTAATAGTATTCAGCAAGGTGTAAAGATTCGGGATCCAGTTTCAGGGAGTTGCGCTTATTATAGATTGTTTCAACGCGCTTAAACAATTTTGTGTTCAGATAGATAGCGTCCTGATGGGCCGCTTGTTTGGGGGCGATTTCTTCCTGGAGCTTTTGCAGATCAGGATTTGTATTTGCTCCGGTCAAAAGGTTAAATACCGCGGCAACACGCGTAAGCAGCTGCCCGCTTTTTTCCATCGCTACCAGGGTATTGTCAAAAGTAGGGGCTGCAGCGTTATCGGCAATTTTCTTCATTTCCGCCAGCTGAATAGTCATGCCTTCTTCCATTGCCGGCTGTATATCGGCATCTTTTATCTGTTCAAAGTCGGGTGCCTGATAAGGCAGTACACTTGCATTGGCAAAAGGATTTGAGCTTGCAGCATCGTTGCCGCCTTCACCTTTGTTTTCATTATTTCCGCAGGAAGCGGTAACGGCCACCAGCGCTATTAAAGGCATTACAAACAGTTTCTTCATATTAAAGGGATGTTTATAGGTTGTTTTATGGATGTTAAGTAATATAAGAGTATTTATAGACTGCCTTTTAATGATAATTATAGATGCCGACAGGCTATTTACCGGTTGAAATTACAATAATAAAATAAAAGAGTTTTAAAATATTACATGTTTAACAGATAAATTCTTTTATTGGCGACTGATGACGCAAACAATTTTTTCGATTATACTGTTAGACTAATAAATATCACAAATTATGGATCCATTTAATATTATTGTCAGTTTAGACGGTCAGAAGTTTGACCTTAATATTCATCCTGAGGAAGATAAAATTTATAAGATCCTCTATAACGGAGGCTTGGTAGGCGCCATTGGGCCTAAAGGTGATGGCGAAAGTTGGGAAGCAGTATCTGTGACTGATTTAACGCCTGACCTTGAAACGCGGATGTATGAATATAATGGTGCTGAAGATGAGGTCAGGATTATCCTCGAAGGCGAGCATGCACAGCATATCGGCAGGGCTATAGCTCAGCATACAGGTGAATAAATATACTGTTCAAATTCGGGCATAATTTGTCTTATCTTCGTAATCGCTGCAGATTGACCAGCTTTAATTGGGCCTTTGCTCAGCATTACGATGAAAAAACAAACTAAAAGTGACAAAAAGGGTGGTAGCAGCATCTTCGGCCTGTTGAAGCCCTATTCGGGCATGATTGCTTTTCTGATTATTTTTGCACTGGTTAGCAATGGGCTCAACTTATTGCTGCCAAAGCTTATCGGCCGCGGGATTGATGCCTACGGCAGCGGCACCTTTTCCTATAAGGTAATGATCATAGAATTTACCGCCGTCTCGGTGGTTATCTTCATTTTCAGTTACCTGCAGAGCATTGTGCAGACCTATGCTTCTGAGCGTGTTGCGAGGGATCTGAGGACAAGAGTGGCGGAGAAAATATCAAGGCAAAGCTTTGCTTTTATCGAAGAAACCCACCCTTCAAAACTGCTGACCAATTTAACTGCTGATATTGACTCTATTAAACTTTTTGTATCGCAGGCTATTGTTTCCATTGTTTCGTCTCTTTTTATAATTATTGGCGCCAGCGTGCTGCTGCTGGCCATCAACTGGAAACTCGGACTCACGATCATTGCGATTATCCCTATTATCGGAGGGGCTTTCTATGTTGTTTTGGGTAAGGTTAAGGTGCTGTTCAAAAAGAGCAGAGAAGCGATTGACCTGCTGAACAAGGTGATCAATGAGAGTATCCTGGGGGCTGCACTGATCCGTGTAATCAATTCTCAATTGCTGGAATATGATAAGTTTGTGAGTGCCAGTACCCAGGCAAAGGATATCGGGCTGAGCATCCTCCGCCTTTTTGCCTGGCTTATTCCCATTATTATTTTTACAGCAAATATGGCTGGGTTAACCATCCTGGTTCTGGGTGGTCACTTTGTGATCAATGGCAGGATGACCCTGGGTGATTTTGCTGCGTTTAACAGTTACCTGGCTTTACTGATCTTTCCTATCCTGGTGATTGGCTTTATGAGCAATGTTATTGCACAGGCCACAGCTTCTTATAACAGGATCAGGCAGGTGCTGGAAAAGGATGAATTACCTGAAGCAGGCACACAGGCACTGCAGCTTACCGGCGCAATAGAACTGAAAGATGTATGGGTAAATTATGGGCAGAAGCCTGCTTTGCAGGATATCTCTATTTCCATACAACCAGGGGCCAGAATCGCTGTGATCGGGCCTACTGCAGCAGGAAAAACCCAGCTGCTGTATCTGCTTACGGGGCTGATTAACCCTTCAAAAGGGGAGGTGCTGTTTGATGGGAAGCCTATCAATGCTTACCATAGCGAAACCTTTCATAGCCAGGTGGGTTTTGTTTTCCAGGATAGTATCATGTTCAATATGAGCATCCGTGAAAATATTGCCTTCAGCGACCTGGTCACGGATGTGTCGCTTGCTAAGGCTATTGCTACCGCTGAGCTGAAAGACTTTATTGATGAGCTGCCGGAAGGGTTAAATACAGTAGTTTCTGAAAGGGGGCTGAGTCTTTCCGGGGGACAGAAGCAGCGTATTATGCTTGCCCGTGCCCTGGCAATTGAGCCTAAGATTTTGCTGCTGGATGATTTTACTGCCCGTGTGGATTTTCAGACAGAGCGGAAGATCCTGAAGAATATCGGTGACAATTATCCGGGGATAACGCTGATCTCCGTTACGCAAAAAATTGCCGCCATAGCGCAATATGAACAAATTATACTCCTGATGCAGGGCGAAAAATTAGCTGCCGGCACGCATGAGCAGCTGATGGACAATAGTCCGGAATATGTGCAGATTTTTAACTCTCAGCAAAGCACCAATCAGTATGAATTATAATCTAAACAGCCAGCCTGCCAGGGAGAAAAAAGTATCTACTATCTCAGGACTGAAGAGCTTACTGGACCTGGTATCAGAAGAAAAACAAAACCTGACTATCGCACTTTGTTCTATCCTGATCAACTCCTCACTTAACCTGCTGGGGCCATTCCTGATTGGCTATACAATCGATAAATATATACAGACTAAACAGTTCCATGGTGTGCTTGTGTTTGCCGGGATATTGCTGGGTATGTACCTGGTTGCGCTGGGTACGAGTTATTTCCATACACAGCTGATGGGGGGTGTGGGACAACGGATTATCCTTACGCTTAGGAATGCTATTTTTAATAAAATACAGGAGCTGCCTGTTGCCTTTTTTAATGAAAACAAGGCAGGCGACCTGATTTCGAGGGTGAACAATGATACCGATAAGCTGAACCAGTTTTTCTCACAGGCGCTGATGCAGTTTATCGGGAGTATTGTGACTATGATCGGTGCAGGTATATTTTTACTGGTGATCAACTGGAAGCTGGGGCTGGCTACATTAATCCCGGCAGTATTTATTTTGATATTTACGAGGGCAATCTCACCCTGGGTGAAGCAGCGGAATGCACAGAACCTGAAAAGTGCGGGGTCAATGAGTGCTGAGATACAGGAGAGCCTGACTAATTTTAAGGTGATCATTGCCTTTAACAGGCGCGATTACTTCAGGAAACGCTTTGATCTGGCCAACAGGCATAATTACCAGACGGCAATAGGAGCGGGGCTGGCCAACAATATCTTCTTACCCGTATTCGGATTATTTTCCAGTCTGGCGCAGCTGACAGTACTTTCTTATGGCATTTTTCTGATTGCGGAGGGTAATTTCACCGTAGGGCTGCTGGTAAGTTATCTTTCATATGCAACAAATTTTTACAATCCATTGCGGCAGCTGGCTACACTGTGGACCAGCTTCCAGGTGGCCCTTGCGGGCTGGGACCGTATTTCCCAGATCCTGACGCTGGAAAGTAATTTGCCTGTTGCTGAAGATCAGGGTCAGACGGCATCAACAGCAGTAATGGCGTTTAAAGATGTACATTTCGGTTATCCGGGAGGAAAAGAGATCCTGCACAACATCAGCTTTACGCTGGAGTCCAGAAAAACATATGCACTGGTAGGGCCAACAGGGGGTGGTAAAACTACTACGGCTTCTATTATGGCACGTTTATACGATCCCATAGCGGGACAAGTACTGCTGAAAGGCCGGGATATCCGTTCATACACACCGGCAGAAAGAGCGGAAAAGATCGGCTTTATTCTGCAGGAGCCTTTCCTGTTTACGGGGACCATCAAAGAGAATATCCTGTACAGCAATGACCAGTATGCGGATTTCAGCAATGCGCAGTTTCTGGAAGTGCTTCAGGCGGCCAGACTGGAGGCGCTGCTGGTTTCTTTTGAAAAAGGGCTGGATACTCTTGTCTCCTCAGGGGGCGATAGCCTGAGCCTGGGACAGAAACAGCTCGTCGCGTTTATGCGGGCAGTGCTGCGCAAGCCTGAACTGCTTATTCTTGATGAGGCAACGGCAAATATTGATACACTGACAGAGCAATTACTTGATTTGATCCTGGCACAGCTGCCTGAGGAAACTACATTGGTGATTATTGCACACAGGCTGAATACCATTGAGAATGCCGATGAGATTTTCTTTATTAACTCTGGCGAGGTTACCCGTGCAGGGTCATTTAAAGATGCCGTAGATAAACTGATGCATGGCAGAAGGACCAGCTAATTAAAATGGCTTCAAAAGTATATTCCCTGTTAAGGATTATGCTTTTGAAGCCACAACTGATTATCCTTGCTTATTTTTTGCTGCCTGATTTGGTACTGCGCAGTTTATTTGATTGTGCATCTACCACGGCAATGGTAACCATGTTGACGATTTCCCTTACCGAACTATCCATCTGCAATACATGTACTGGTTTGTTCAGACCAAGTAATATAGGGCCTACAGCCTCTACATTCCCTAATTCCTGTAATAATTTATATGCTATGTTTCCAGATTCCAGGTTGGGGAAGATCAGCGTATTTGCGGGACTTCCGCTGAGTGTAGAAAAAGGATAGTTGCCTTGCAGTAGCTCTGCATTCATGGCAAAGTTAGCCTGCATTTCGCCATCGACGATCATATCCGGGTATTTCGCTTTGAGCAGCGCTGTAGCATTACGTGTTTTTTCCGGAATCAGTCCGTCGTTACCCCCGAAATTAGAGTAAGACAGCAGCGCTATTCTAGGTACAATATTGAAACCTTTAATTGTCTCCGAAATCATTCCCGTAATGTCGACCATATCCAATGCCGAAGGATCAGGATTTACCGTTGTATCGCCTAAAAATACAGGCCCTTTTTTGGTCAGCATCATGTACATACCGGCAATCTTTTTTACCCCGGATCTGGTACCTATTACCTGCAGTGCGGGTTTTAAGGTAGTCTTATAGTTTTTCGTTAATCCGGAAATCAAGGCATCAGCATGTTCAAACTCCACCATGCTCGATCCATAATAATTCCTGTCTCTTATCAGCTTGCGTGCTTCGTAAAGCGTAATACCACGGCGCTGGCGTTTCTGGTATAAGTGCTGTGCAAACTGCTCTGCATTGGGTGCTTCCACTTCCAGGGGGTCAATGATTTCCACTCCGGAAAGATCAATATCATAATCCAGCAGGATCTTATTGATCTTCAGTACATTTCCCAGCAGAATTGGGGTTGCAATACCTTCATCTTTAACAATCTGGGCAGCTTTAAGGATTTTATAATTATCTGCTTCAGCAAAAACAATACGTTTTGGGGCAGCTTTTGCCTTGCTGGCAATGTTCCTCAGTATTTTATCGTCAGCACCCAGCCTGATCTGTAATTCTTCCTGGTAGGCAGGCCAGTTGGTAATCTGTTTACGGGCAACGCCAGAGTCCATCGCTGCTTTGGCAACCGCACTGGAAACAATGCTGATTAACCGCGAGTCGATAGGCTTAGGAATGATATAGTTTTTGCCGAACTTTAAGTTTGCCGAGTCGTATGCCAGGTTTACTGCTTCGGGAACAGGCAGCTTTGCCAATGCTGCAATCGCTTTAACAGCGGCAATTTTCATTTCCTCGTTGATCGTTGTCGCGCGGACATCCATCGCACCGCGGAAAATATAAGGGAAGCCCAGTACATTGTTCACCTGGTTAGGGAAGTCGGATCTGCCTGTAGCCATAATGATATCTTTACGCGAGTTGATGGCGATATCATATGCAATCTCCGGATCCGGATTGGCCAGGGCAAAAACAATAGGGTTTCTAGCCATCGACTGGATCATTTCTGCGGATACAATATTGCCGGCAGACAGGCCCAGGAACACATCGGCATCTTTCATTGCCTGTGCCAGGGTACTGATATCGGTCCTTGATGTAGCAAATTCCATGCGGATAGGATCAAGGTCTGTGCGGGAGCTATTGACAATGCCATCCTTATCAAATACCAGCATGTTCTCTTTTTTTACACCCAGGTGCAGGTAGAGCTTAATGCAGGAAACTGCGGCGGCACCTGCTCCGCTGACCACCAGCTTTATTTTTTCGAGTTTCTTGCGCTGTATTTCGCAGGCATTGATCAGCGCTGCACTGGTAATGATAGCTGTACCATGCTGATCGTCGTGCATCACCGGGATATTCATTTCGGCTTTGAGGCGGCTTTCGATCTCAAAACACATTGGCGCTGCAATGTCTTCGAGGTTCACACCACCGAAAGTAGGCTCCAATGCTTTTACAACGTTCACAAACTCGTCGGCCGTAGTAGCATTAATTTCCAGGTCAAATACATCGATGTCGGCAAATATTTTAAATAGGAGACCTTTACCTTCCATTACAGGTTTACTTGCAGCAGGGCCGATATTTCCTAATCCCAATACTGCGGTGCCATTGCTGATCACAGCTACTAAGTTACCTTTTGCGGTATATTTATATACTTCTTCCGGATTCCTGGCAATTTCCAGGCAAGGCTCTGCTACACCAGGCGAGTAGGCTAATGCTAAATCGCGTTGTGAGTTTGTAGGTTTTGAAGGTACTACTTCAATTTTACCGGGCCTGCCCGAAGAATGATAGTCAAGGGCATCTTGTTTGCGATTGGTGCTTTTAGTCATGTGTGTCAATTCTTATGGTAATGGCAAATGGAGCATATGTTGCTCTTCAAAGTTAAAGGCAGCGAAATTAGGTATATATATTTAAAAACAGGCTACAAAAATGGCTTTCCTATCTGGAGGGTATAGTTCGAAAAGTATGCCAAAAAGCCATTTCATCCCTGTAAAAGGGCAGTTGGTGTAAAAAAATAGGTATCTGGATAATTACCATCTATATTCGGTTAATATCTATTTAGTATTAACAAACAGCTACCTATTTTAATCTTCAAGGCTAACGGAAAAGCAGTATAGCTGCAGTTAACGTTCACTCCCAAATCTGGGGCATATAAAAATTAAACCTTTTATATGTCCCTTATTTATCCGTTAGTTGTTGTGGCTAATTTTGCCTTTACATCATCCTCTGTACCCGTAAATGGGCCCGATGCTTCGATCTTTAAACTTGCCATGGCAGCAGCAAACTCTCCCGAATCCTGAATACCTTTACCTTTAATCCGTTCATATAAGTAACCAGCCATATAGGTATCGCCACAGCCTGTTGCGTCAATTTCTGCTTTAGGCCGATAGGCCCTGATTTCATAGAATTCTGTTCCGTCGAAGATGACAGCCCCTTTACTGCCCAGCGTGATTACAACCTCCTTTACTCCCCATTGGTGTAAAATACGTGCGCTTTTGCGGATATCCGCCGAGCCTGTAAGCACTTCCATTTCAGACTCATTGGCCTTTAAAATAGAAACATACTGTAGTGCCTCTTTTTTATCCGCCCAGTCTATAGCGAGTACATGTGTATCTTCAACTTTGCGCAGGTATCCCTGAACATCTAAGGATACTTTCCCTTTTTCTGACAGGTACCTGATCAGATCCAGTGGCATATCATCGGCAAGAAGAGGGCCCAGGTGGTATATCTTAGCATCCGTGTTTTCAAGCTGTTCTACTGTAAAGGAATCTGCAGTCTGCAAAACTCTTTGCGTACGGTTGTCAAGGTTGTGGGAATAGATGTTTTCAAAATATACGGTGTGTGCACTGGGCAATACTTCTACTTTGATGTTGTTTGCCCGAAGGTCACTAACAGATTTCATTTCTGTAGCCGCTATTGCGGTTACCAGGCAATAGTTGACATCCATGTTGCGGATAGCGTTGGAGAAGTAAAATGATGTCCCTCCGGCCATGTGTATGCTGGTAGTTGGTGTAACTACTTTATCTAAAGTGAGATGTCCTATGCAACAGATATCGTACATGTGTTATTGATTTTTGTTCATGATAAATTGAAACGGTCAGCAAATGTAGTTAATCCTGTTATATTAACCGTAAAGACCTTGATGAGTATATACATAGGTGGATTTATCAGATAAGATCATTATCAGGCATTAACATAATTTTTCAGGCAATTTTCTCATTCTTTCTTATATCAGTTTATCGTCATTTGTTGTCCTATATTGGGATATCGGAAAAAACCGATATATATTTGTGGTATGGATCAATTAGAAATCTTTAAAGCTTTATCCAATAAATCAAGATTACAAATTTTGCAGTGGTTAAAGGACCCGGAGCTCAATTTTCCTGAGCAGGAGGTTTATGGTTTCGAGAATGGCGTATGTGTTGGGCAGATCCAGCAGAAAGCCGGGCTTACACAATCTACGATATCAGAATACCTGTCAACGCTGCAACGCGCCGGACTGGTAGAATCTACAAGGGTAGGGCAGTGGACATACTACAAAAGGAATGAAGCTGCATTCGCAGCGCTTACTAAAATAATAGAAAAAGAATTATAAAATAATCAATATGAGCACAGCTAGTTTATTCAGGCCATTTAGCCTTAAGTCACTAAATATTAAAAATAGAATTGTAATGGCACCGATGACGAGGTCGTTTTCACCTGATGGTGTGCCGACTCCGGAAGTAGCTGTTTATTACAGAAAAAGAGCTGAAGGAGAAGTAGGGTTAATTCTTTCTGAAGGTACAGTAATTGACCGCGTATCTTCATCAAATGATAGGAATATCCCTCATTTTTACGGAGAGCAGGCTTTGAACGGATGGCAGAATGTAATTAATAATGTACATGAGGCCGGTGGGCAAATGGGCCCGCAAATCTGGCATATGGGCATAATGGACAATCACCATTCAGGATGGGTGCCAGGCTCACCTTTTGAAGGGCCTTCCAGCTTAAACAGGCCGGGGTTTTCAAATGGAAAGGCAATGACTGAGGCGGATATTGCGGATACTATTGCTGCTTTCGGCCGTGCAGCCGCAGACGCCAAAAGACTTGGGTTCGACTGCCTGGAAATCCATGGTGCTCATGGATACCTGGTCGATCAGTTTTTCTGGTCGGGCACCAACGACCGTACAGATATTTATGGAGGGAAAACCTTGCCGGAACGCAGCCGTTTTGCAATTGAGGTGATCAAAGAAATAAGGAGACAGGTAGGTGAGGATTTCGCCATTATTATCCGTTTGTCACAATGGAAACCTGCTGATTATAATTACAAGCTTGCGCCTACAGCTCCGGAAATGGAGGCATGGCTGAATCCTTTGGCTGATGCAGGTGTAGATATTTTTCATTGTTCACAGCGCCGTTTCTGGGAGCCTGAATTTGAGGGGTCTGATCTGAACTTTGCAGGATGGGCTAAGAAAATTACAGGGAAAGCTACGATTACCGTAGGTTCTGTAGGTTTAACAGGAGAGTTTCTTGCTGCCTTTGCCGGTGAAAGCTCTGATCCTGCCTCATTGGATGAGTTGCTGCGAAGAATGGATAGGGGTGATTTTGACCTTGTTGCTGTCGGACGTCCGCTACTATCTGATCCAAACTGGGTACGTAAAATTCATGAAGGCCGTACCGATGAGCTTAAAGGTTATACTAAAGCCGCGCTCGCAGAATTGGTATTATAATTTGCTGCTTCATAGCGCTGAATAGATAATATGCCTGTCGGTAATAGGAATTGTTCTATAACCGGCAGGTTTTTTGATTATATAACAACGTTTCTTTATCAGACCTCGACGGAATCATAAACCACGACACGGTCCCAAAGGTGACTGCAGTTTTTTATAAATTCAAGGTGTAATGGATGTGTCTGGTAAGTTGCCTGTCCTGCAAGATCGCTGAATAGCATTAACTCAGATACTGCCCAGCTGTTATCTACCACATCACGTTTTTCTGTGCTCGCGGGTATACCTACATGCAGCTCACCAACGGTTTCAATTTTAGCCAATGACTTCACACCGGCGATCAGTTGATCACGCTCTGCCTGAGAGCCTGGATTTTTCAGCCAGAAGAACACATGATGTACTACCGGGTATTTTTTTTCTGTAGTTGTTAAAGGCATAGCTGTTGCGGCTAGGGTTCCTGCTGCAATGACTGCTGCAGATCCAATGAATTTTCTTCTGTTTGATTTGCTCATCATCGTAATGGTTTCATCATTATGTAAAATAATAAAGATTTACGAATAATAATAATGAAAACAGGATTCTTTAATTTAATTGCTCAGATTCAGTACAGGAGCAAGCAGATGCCTGGATTTAATACTGATGTTGGCTCCTTTTTTTAAGAAATCAGTATAGCCTGTATGTTGCTTAATTGCTTTTATTCCTTCATATCCATCAGGAGAACTCCTGATTTTATTTAATAGAAATGTGTCGTCCTTCATTAAGTCGGATTCAGCAAGCATCCCTTTGTCTAAAAAATCCCTGATCAGCATGGCGAGTTGCTGGTTAGCATATACATATAGCGGAGCATTGAATACTTCCTTATTTAATCTTTTAAAAATATGATTTATCCAGTCTGCATAAGCTGCGTTTTTTACTACAATCATACCATCCTGTACAATAACAGCATTCAGAAAAGATTGTGCATGCTGCCGGGTAATTATTTTTGCATGCATTGCATCTCTTAAGGTATAATCGAGCCTGTCTGCACACAGCAATGGTAATGGCTGCTCAAGGATGCTGAAATTACCACTTAATACCTGTGCTTGAGTATAGCCGTATTTTTCCAGTATTGCTGGGATTTCAGAGTTAACCAGTACAGCTTCGAACAGGTGTTCATGGTAATCTTCTTCTTTATTATTGAAAACATAATCTCCGACGTGTGAAAATGCGGTGTGCGATAAATCATGCAGTAATCCCGCAACCTGTTCCAGTTCGGAGCCTCCCAGCATTCTGATCAGCAATAATACACCAATGGAATGGCTTAGCCTGTTGTGGGAAAGGTCAGGGTTTACCAGGAAAATAGCACCGCTGTGGTGTATTGCCTCTAATCTGCGTACGGCTGCGGTCTGCAATAAATCTTCAAATAACCTCGGAAGTTCGAATGTTCCGTAGATAGGATCGTTTACTTTAATCATAATACAATAATACTAAAAAAATTAGTATATAAAAATATTATTTTTAGTATAAACAGGCTTTGGGCCATGGTGTTATTCCTATTCTTAAGCAGGTTACAATAAATTTGCATCGGGTTCAAACTCCAGTGACACAGAGTTCATGCAAAACCTTTTATAAGTGGGTGCAGGTCCGTCGTTAAAAATATGTCCCAGGTGCGAATCACAGCGGCCGCAGGTAACTTCTATCCGGCGCATGCCATAGCTGATATCTTCTTTATAAATTACGCTACTGGGTTTTACAGCCTCGAAGAAGCTTGGCCATCCGCAGCTGCTTGCAAACTTGGCATCTGACTTAAATAATTGATTTCCGCAAACGGCACAGTAGTATGTCCCGATTTCTTCGCTGTCCCAGTACTGACCAGTAAAGGCGCGCTCGGTACCTTGCTCTCGTGATACCGCATATAAATCTGCAGGAAGGATCTTTTTCCATTCTGAATTATCAATATCAAGTTTTGTTTGATCAGTACGTGAGTAGTATGGGTTATTTGTATTTAAAGTATCCATGAAATATGATTGTTCTGTGTGAACAAAAATAACCATAAGGATTGGTATTTGTTTTAGCTAATTTGTTAGCAGAGAAGAAGCAGTAAAGAGGGAGGGTATCAGGATATGGAAATCCCGGTTTTTAGGAAATAAAAAAGGGGCTGAACTTCCTGGAACAGCCCCTGATTATAACCAATATCCATTGGCATAAGAATAAATTGACAATGCAAATGTATCTTACAATACGGCATTAAAAAATGACTGTTATCATGGTTAGATTATGTTGTTCGTCATATTTTCTTATTTTATCTACCTTGTACATTGTGTACCGGCGGAATATCAAGCACAGAGGATGGTACAATATAGGGTTGAGCGATTTTAATTTTTAAATATACATTGTTCATTGTTTCCCATTTTTCGTTTAGCATATATTTGTAACTTGCTTTTCCCTTTTTCCATTCCTGGTTAATAGCCATTGTTATTTTAACCTCTGATGAACCTTGGTGATAGCTGCTCATACCCTTCAGACTTACAAAATACTGGCTTTCTTTTTGTCTGTCTGCTGAATACCTGTAGCCACCAGTAATATCCATTTTTTGTGTCTTTGTAGTTTCATAGGTAGGTATTGAAAGCTCACAGTTGCCCGTTATCAATCTGCTGGAGGGATTGATCAGAAGATGAAGAAATAGAACAGGCGATTGGATATCCAGGTTTAATAGGGTTAGCGACAATAAAAATGGTGCGTTATTCAAGTCAATTCCGTTCATATATATATTCTTATATATATAAAAATAGCAAGATAAATGTCAAATTTTTCGGGTCAATAGGTCTCTTTTAAAAATCAAGGGTTTATACTGAGTAGAATGTAATTTGTTTATGTTAAATCGTATAAATACCAATAATAAGTATGATGTTTATACGGTGTACCTGTCCGGGGCTAATTTATATTGAACAATACTTTGCCTGAATTAGAACCTGAATATTAATTTTTATGATTTGATTATCAATTACTCATCTCTTTCTCGCTGCCGGAACCACGGTCCTGGGCAGAAAAGGTTAAAATATTCTTTAATTTCGCGCCTTATCTTAATCTGCTATGGCCAATAACGTAAATATTACCTCAAACGGTATTCAAAAAGTACTAAAAAATTACAACGAAAAACAAGCTCTTGCAGAATATATATGGAATGGTTTTGATGCTAAAGCAAATAAGGTAGAGATTACTTATTCCGCTAATGCATTGGGATTTATCGATCATCTTGAAGTTATTGACAATGGATATGGTATTAACTATAAAAGCCTAAAAGTAAAATTCGATCCTTTTTATGAGTCTGAGAAAGCGCTGCAAATAGCTGTCAATAAGAACAGGTCCGTAATGCACGGTAAAAACGGAGTTGGGCGCTTAACTTTTTTCAAGTTTGCAGATGATGCAGAGTGGCAGACTACCTTTGAACAGAGTGGCATGCTAAAAAGTGCTAAAATACAAATAGGAGTTGCGGCATTAAATAATTACAAAGCCAGTTTACTGGATCGTGCCTTAATGAAGACTACTGGTACAAAAGTTTTGTTTTCCAATGTCAGGATTTCTGAAGATGTGCTGGTCAGGGAAATTATTCCTTATTTAAAATCCGAGTTCTGCTGGTTCCTGGAGTTGAATAAAGGCAGGGGGTATACTATTCTCATTAATGGTGAACGACTCAGCTACACTGACAATATCCTGGATTACGAGGATAATATCGTTTTGAGGTACAATGAGCGGACAACCTTTAAGTTGAAATTTGTACAATGGAAAGAATCCCTGCACAGAGAGCTTTCAAAGGCTTATTTTATCAATGAAAAAGGCGAAGAACAGCATAAAGAGTATACAACGCTCAATAAAAAAGCAGATGAATACTTTCACAGTGTCTATGTGGAAAGTGAGTTTTTTACAGACTTTGATTTCATGGGGTCTGAATTTGACACCCAGATCAGGCTGTATAACCGCTCTAAATCTTCTCCTGAGTATAAGTTTATGAATAAACAAGTCAATGAGCTGTTAAGGGCAAGAAGAAAGCCCTTTTTAAAAGAACATTCTTATAAATTTATTGAGAAATATAAGGAAGATGGCCTGTTGCCTGAAGGCAGGAAAGGTAAAAATGAGCTTTCCACTTTGTTGAGAGCAATATATGAGATTCAGCCCAAGCTATTTAATAATCTGAGTTTAGACCAAAAGAAAACTGTGGTTACCTTACTTGATGCAGTACTTATTTCCAATCAGCGTAACCTGATGCCATCTATTCTGGAGGGGATACTGGACCTGGAGGAAGAGGATAGAGCAGAGCTGGCAGCGATACTGAGCAAAAAATCATAAGTACATTTAGCTTGAAAGAGCTAGTGTTGAGTTGCAGGGACTTCAATTTTCATTTTTTTAAAGAATTGAATGGCCTCTTTTTTGGAGAGTATCCTCGGAGTAAATACTACAGGTTTTAGCGGAACGTCATCTTTATTTGTTGCTACAGCATTGATGGCTTCCGCTGTGTTTAGACCTTCAACGATCTCGCCGAAGACGGTATAATCCTTGTCCAGACGTGGTATCCCGCCTATGGTTTTGTAGGTTTCACGCTGTTGAGGAGAATATTTCATACCCTTTTTTTCTTCTATTGCATCCAGCTGGGCATCTGTTTGTATTTTTCCTTCTACCAGGTAAATCTGGCTTAAATATGAGCTTTTTTCAGGATTATCATTTCTGCCCATTCCCAGTGCTCCTTTTTTATGGATTAATGAGGGCATGATTTCTGCAGGGATACGCTGTAATGGGGTCTTGGGATGAAGCTTTTCCCTGTGCAGGATGGTATCATCAAGTTCGCCACCCTGGCATACAAAGGATTTTATGACTCTGTTAAATTGTGCTTTGTCAAATAATCCTTTCCTGATGTTTTGCAGGAACATGTCTCTGTGTTTTGGCGTCTCATCGTATAAGACCACAGTGATATTTCCCATATTTGTAGATAGCTGTACCAAAGATGACTGAGCCTTAGCGAACATAGCTAAGCACAGGATGGATAGGGCGAGGGGTAAAGATTTCATTTGCATAAATATGATGTAATTACGATATTTTAATCAGTTTAGGTATTCTGATCAGGATTTATTTTTAAGTTCAGCAGAATTTTTAATTTGTGGAACAGCATTTTCAATTGTTTATTCAGTTTCTTCATCCTCATGAACTTGCATTTTCTGTTTTTGCCTCAGGTATACGTTGATCAGCAACATTCCCATTCCAATCAGAATCGAGACGTCTGCAAGATTAAATATCCCTGTTTTGATAAAATAGAAATCAATATGAAGAAAGTCTGTCACTGTGCCATAAAACATTCTATCAAACAAGTTGCCTAATCCGCCGCCGATAATGAAGCATACACCGATGATCAGTATTTTCGGCAAGTGGTAATTGATAAGTAAAAAATATACCCCAAAAAATAAGGCAATTAAAGGGAGCAACATTAGGAAGATGAATTTCAATGTAGCTGGTAAATGATCTCCAGCACTCAAAAAGGCGCCTGAATTTTCTGTTTTTAACAAAATAAAGTTGCTGCCGATAATGTGGACCGTTTGTCCGAAGTCAAGATGCTCGCGTACTACATTTTTTGTGAGCTGGTCACAACCGGCATTCACTAAAACCATTAACAGGATACAAATATTTCTTAGCCTAACACTCATCTGGTTGCTGATATCTGGTATAAACATAGATGTTTTGGCCATCATCTCAAACTTTAAATTTTGAATTCAGTAGTGCATGGTCATAAAAGCAATTCATATTTTGGTCTTTATTTAAAAAGTTCCCTTCAAATTAATTTCGAATGTACCGTTGCTATAGGAATTAAGCGAAGAGGTCTGGGTAGAGTAAAAGCCATTGATCAGGAATTTCTTTTTGTAGTTAAGGCCTAATCCAAAACTGGTAGATTTGGTGCTATGGTACATCGTAGTGAACAGAATCTGCCTGTTTGCAACTGTGAGCTGCGTACCCAGATCCCAGATGTCATCGATTTTCTTAAAGCCACGGTAAGCCAGTTTCGGTTCCACATCTATCCCATCCAACCCCTGGTTTAGCGGCAGCAGATAACTTACTGCAGTATAAAAAGTGCTGACATCTGCTAATTTTATTTGATCTTCTCTTTTAAAAAAGGTTTTAAGATTGGGAAGGGCTGCATCAATCCTGAACCTTTCAGAGGTGTATGCCATTCCAAAATCACCGTCAATATAAGTCTGTCACTACACCATACAATTTCTGACGGTCATACCCAATATTGGGTATGACCGGGATTTGGTTTATCATTGTACTTTGTACCGCGTTATGCAAGACCTGTTCACTCCTGTTTCTTTAATCCGAAAGCGCCTGCCCGGCAGATTCATCAAGCTTATAGTCTTGCTTTTTTGCGCGGGAGGGGCGAGAGCGCAGTCAGCTGCTGATACCTTGCATATCAAACAAGCCGGTATTTATTCCATCAACCAACACCTGTATTACTATAAAAACCCGAATAAAATTGCAATAAAGGAAATAGCAAAGCTGACACATACCAAGTCATTTGAAAAGCTTTATCCAGCAAATGCCATTAATGCAGGCATTACCGATAACTATTACTGGTTGCTTTTCACCCTGAAAAATGAAAAGGCTACGGATGGAGTCTTTTATTTTCAGCTCCATCAGCCATGGTTAAAGATAGCGCAGCTATATTGCCGGACCGATACGGGATATAAACTGATGGCACAATCGGGCATGACTCTCAAATTTGGCGAGCGGCCATACAAATATTATGATATTGTTTTCCCCATATCGTTACGTAACCAAAGTGCCGGTACTTTTTTGGTACTGGTAGACAACAAAGGTTCTAACCTGAATATCCTTCCTACATTAGTTGATGATGACAGCTTTAGGGTGGTAGAAAAAAAAGAGTACCTGTTTTTTGGTTTGCTATCTGGTATCATGGTGTTTAGCATCATTATTAATATTTTTTTATACCTCTCTTTAAAAGAAAAGATCCACCTCATATACACCTTATATGTGCTGGCAATGCTATATTGGATGTATTGCAGCCTGTCGCTCGATTTTCAATACCTGTATCCAAATCATCCGTTCCTCACCACCATGTCTATCAGTATCAGTACCAGTTTCAGTTTCATTATGATGACTAAACTGATTACCTCTTTTTTAAACATTACCGGGCAGAACAGCCGCTTTAAAAAAAGCATAGACTGGCTAACCTACCTCTTTTATATCCTGCCAATAGCCTGTTTCAGTACCCATTATTGGTATGAAGGGCATACAGATCTTCATGAAATTTATGTATATGTATTTATTGGTGCCACAATTTGCCTCGCCACCTTGTATTACCTGGCTATCATTGAGAAACTGATGCAAAAAGTGAAAGAGGCCTGGTTTTTTTTGGTAGGCGAAGGTTTTATTGCTTTAGGTATCTTAAAATATTGCTTTCATATGCTTGGCGGAGGTTTAAACAGCAGTGTGCAATCTATGCCGAATGATATCCAGATCGGGCTGACTGTAGAAGCTATAATCATTTTTATGGGAATCATTTACAGATACAACCTCTATAAAAATGAAAAACAAAAACTGCAGCAGAGCCTTTTACAGCAGCAGTTATTGTCTATGCGGGAAGTTGTGGCAGCACAGGAAGGGGAACGTAAACGGATCGCTCAGGATATTCATGACGACGTAGGTTCTACCCTTGGCACACTTCTATTGCACATTAGCAATGTACCCGAAAATCAGGAAATAAAAACCAGGGAAAGCCAGCTCCACTATGAAAAGAGTATTGATATCAGCCGTAAGGCGATCAATGATTTAAGAAACATTTCGCACAATATCCTGCCCCAGGATTTTACAGAGATGGGTATTTTTCGTATTCTGGAAAATCGAGTGGATGAGCTGAATATGATCGGCGATATCCATTTTACTTTAATCACAGAGGGTAATGAGAAAGAAATTGAAAATTTATTCTCTATTACCATATACCGTATTATTAATGAAATGATTAATAATACACTAAAACATTCACAGGCCAGTATGGCAACCATACAGCTTTTAATGACCAGCACTGAGATTATTGTGATGATGGAGGATAACGGTATAGGCGGAAGTACAACAAGCGGCACAAAAGGAATAGGCATGAAAAACATATACTCCCGTACCGAATTTTTAAATGGCAAGATCACTATAGACGACAGTCCTGCAGGTACTTCAATCATTATTGAAATACCTAAAGAAAATAAGCTCAAAAATATACCTAATGAATACTAAAATAATTATTGCAGACGATCATTTGTTATTTGCCGATGGCGTGGAGCAAATATTAAACAGTGTGCCTGATTTTGAAGTGGTTGCAAAAGTGGCCAATGGCAAGCTGTTAATGCAGGTGTTGAATTCGATTACACCCGATTTAGTACTTCTTGATATCAATATGCCCCATATGAACGGACTGGAGGCTGCACAAAAAATAAGGCAGCGTATGCCCGATATTAAGGTCGTGTTTTTGAGTATGTATTTTGATGCTAAAGTAATTACGGCAGCAAAGGATGATGGCATAAAGGGGTTTTTATTAAAAGATATTACAGCCCCCCTGTTGAAAGAAAAAATTATGACTATTGTTAATGGCGGTATCAGCTTTGATTTACGCTTTCATCATGAATCGCAGCCTCCCGCCTGGCAACAGGATGCCTTTGCCAATGAGTTAAAGCTGTCTGCCAGAGAAATAGAGATTATTAAGTTGATTAAGCTGGGGATCGGCAATAAACAAATATCTATGCAATTGGGACTGAGTGTATATACGATAGAAACGCACCGCAAGAACATTTACCGTAAACTAAACCTGCAGGGCGTGGGCGAACTGATCAAGTTTGCCAATGAACATCATATTTAAGCACAGATCTGGTCTCGCAAATTATGCCGGTTTATTTCATTGGCTTAAATAACTGCTCTTTCATTTTTTTGTCGTGGCCATACAGGTCGTCTCTGAAATTCAGTGCGCCGGATTGATCTACCCATGCGGTAAAGTAGGTAATAAAAACAGGAACATGATCTTTCAGCGTTACCCATGTTTCTTTTTTTGCGCTCATTGCTTTTTCAATTTTTTCTGCCGTCCATTCAGGTCTGTCTTTCAATAAATATGCGGCCAGTTTTTTAGGTTCTGCCACCCTGATGCAGCCATGGCTAAATGCGCGCGTCTGTTCTGCAAAAAGTGCCTTCGCTGGTGTATCATGTAAATAAATATTGTAACTATTCGGGAAAAGGAACTTTACACGTCCCAGTGAGTTTGTCCTGCCGGGTTTTTGCCTGATCGTTGGCAGGCCATCGCTCATCCCGGTTTTTTCCATATTCTTTTGTGTCAGGTAGTTCCCATTACGGCGCATATTGGGCAAGATCTCGGCACGGACAATACTGGGCGGAATATTCCAGTAAGGGCTGAAGACAATATTTTTAAGTTCATCGCTGAAGATGACCGTTTTATTGGCAGCCTTACCGACCACGATATTCATCGCCAGCACCTGTTCCTTATCTTCAAATACATGCAGGCGGTATTCGGGTATATTAACCAGTATCAGTTTTTTTGTGGTAGGCTGCGGCATCCATTTCATCCGTTCCAGGTTCACCAGCAGCTGTTCAATCCTGTATTCCACAGGTACGTTCAGCGCTTTCAGCAAGGTGGCATCGATATATCCGCTTTGTCTGATGCCAAACTGTTGCTGGGTCTTTTTTATGGCCGCTGTTAAGTCTTCATTAAAAATAGTACTGCTATCCGCAGCAGGGAGACTGCCATAGTCTGCCAATCGTTTTTTGACACCGGATATGAACATTCCTGTATCTTTTTCTTTGTACCTGGACCTGTCCATTAGCAGCGGTTTCCAGTTCCCGCGCTGCTTGATTTTATACCAGTTCAGTAAAGCTGTATGCAATGTTTGGTAGTATTTGTTCACTGGTTCCCACTCTTCAAATGGCACATTCTTTTTTGCTACCAGTGAATCCAGTAGGGCTACAGCATTTACTTTTTTTCTGGGGATGTACCACTGCAGTGCAGCAGGGTCCAGTTTTCCTGCGTAAGAGTAGGCTACCAGCTTAAAAAAGTGCTGCGTCAGCCGCAGTTCAAAGTCGGCCATTGCAGGTGTAGGTTTTAGTATAGCAGTGTCTTTGTCTATCAGCGTTGTGAGCTTACTGAAAAGCTGCTGGTCTACCATGGTGCTGTCTCCGGAGTCGGCCACATACTGTTTATCCATTTCATAAAAGATCTTTGCCTGTTCTGCAAGCCCGGTTTCTGAGAGCCAGGCAAATTGAAAATTGCGGCTGTTATAAAAATTGCGCAGGCGCGTGGCGGAGCTGTCTTCGAGTTGCTGACTGACAATAAATTTTTCCATCTGCGCACTGTCGACATATAGTTTTGTCACTGCATTTTTGGGGGTAATAGTTTGGTCCCTTTCAATCTTTGGCGGTTGCTTTTGTTTGCAGGTCAGCAATAGAAGAGAGGAAGCTATTAAAAGGACGATGTATGATTTTGACTTCATTATGTGTATAGGTAGTGATATTGAAATATAGCAAAATTTGTATCATCCGTCATTTTAATCACAATTTAATCCAAAAAATAGCTGTTGTATTAATTCAAGACTTATATTTGTTGCAACAAACAACAAACCATTTGTTCATCAATGCAATCTAAAACATTACCCTGGCAAGTAGCATGGGATTATCCGGCTTTTCGCGTGAAGTTCTTTTTAGGGGTAATATGCCTGTCGGTAATTCTGTTTTTCATACCAGATTTTTTCCTTTTTATACAGCATAGAAATGGCGTTTTAATCAATGATGCGCTGCTGAACAGGATACCTTCTTATGATGTTTCCACGTATATTTTCATGCTTTTATATCCTATTACGGGATTTTTCTTCTGGCGTGTGATCAGACAATCCACTATGTGCATTACTGCATTGTGGGGCTATGTTTTTCTATGTCTGGCGAGGATGATCACTATCTCCATTATTCCTCTGGAGCCACCGGTAGGACTGATGCACCTGCATGACCCATTTTCTATTTTTTTTTATGGCTCAAATGTGATTACGAAAGACCTGTTTTTTTCCGGTCACACCGCTACCTTGTGCCTGGTAGCATTATGCCTTGAGAACAAGTGGGAAAAGCGGATCGCCTTTGTGGCTACATTCATTTTAGCGGTATTGTTACTTATTCAGCATGTGCATTATACAGCCGATATTATCGCTGCCCCTTTTTTTAGTTATTTGTTTTGGTATCTTGGTAAAACAATTGCGAGAATATAAGTGCTATTATTCTTAATTTCGTCGGTTCATAATTTAATATTTAAATATGGAGTTGCTGGTAATCAACCGTAATTCTGTTTATAACATTTTAATGGAAGTCAAAAATTTAGCTCCCCAGGAGCTCTGGAGTAACTTTAGCAATTTAAACGCCATCCCCCGCGCATCGAAAAAAGAAGAAAGAGTAATCGCTTTTATGATGGCCTTCGGTCAGCAATTAGGACTGGAAACAGTGTGCGACCGTACAGGTAACGTGGTGATCAAAAAGCCCGCAACGGCAGGTATGGAGAACAGGAAGACAGTAGTGTTACAGTCGCATCTGGATATGGTACATCAGAAAAACGGAGACACCGATTTTGATTTTGATGTGCAGGGTATCGAAATGTTGGTTGAGGACGACTGGGTGAGGGCGAAAGGTACTACTCTGGGGGCCGACAATGGTATTGGAGTGGCGGCTATCATGGCATTACTGGCTGATGAAACTATCGTACATCCGGCGTTAGAAGCCATGTTTACCATTGATGAGGAGACCGGCATGACAGGAGCCATGCAGCTGGATCCTGCAAATTTCAGTGGTACTATACTCTTAAATCTGGATACTGAAGAAGATGATGAGCTGACTATAGGCTGTGCAGGTGGCATAGACACCAATACATTTTATGCCTATTCTCTGGAACCTGTTGCTGAAGACAGTGCGGCTTTTACCATTTCTATCAAAGGATTGATGGGTGGGCACTCGGGTATGGACATTCATAAAGGCCGTGGAAATGCCAATAAGCTCATCAACCGTTTATTATATGGAGCCTTAAAATCTTTTGCACTGCAACTCGGCAGTGTTGATGGCGGAAGTTTAAGAAATGCCATCCCGCGTGAAGCTACAGCAGTAGTGGCAGTGCCAAACAGCCAGAAAGATATATTCTTAGCCTACTGCAATACCTTTGCAACAATTTTAAAAGAAGAATACCATACCATTGAATCATCATTAACGCTTACTGTAACAGAAACAAGTCTGCCCCAGCAGGTAATGGGGAAAGCTGATTTTATAAAAATCGTTAATGCGATCTACGCATTGCCAAACGGAGTATTCAGGATGAGTCCCGATATTGACAATCTTGTAGAAGCATCTACCAACCTGGCCAGGGTAATTGTAAAAGACGGAGAATTTATTACCCAGTCATTACAGCGCAGCAGTGTAGAAAGTACAAAGGACGATGTAGCCCATGCTGTAAGCGCCGCTTTTGAAAATATGGGTTGCAGCGTAACCCAGGGGGGCGACTATCCCGGCTGGAAACCTAATCCGGATTCAGATATTCTGCGGTTAATGGTGAAGCTGTACCGTAGTAACTTTGACAAAGAGCCGAAAGTTGAAGCTTGTCATGCCGGATTAGAATGTGGTATCCTGGGTGCACATTTCCCAGGGATGGACATGATTTCTTTCGGTCCTACTATTCATGGGGCACATTCTCCGGATGAATGCGTACAGATCTCATCAGTTCAAAAATTCTGGGTATTTTTAACATCTGTGTTAAAGGAAATACCCGTAAAATAGTAAATAAAAAAGAATTGCCTACTTTTGGCAAAATTAAAACCATTATATGATTATTGCACCTAGAATACGTGGCTTTATTTGCCTGACTGCTCATCCGACAGGGTGTGAGCAAAACGTTGTCAATCAAATTAACTACGTTAAATCAAAAGGATCGATTGCTGGTCCTAAAAGAGTACTTGTTATCGGTGCTTCAACAGGATTCGGACTTGCCTCAAGAATCACCAGCGCCTTTGGATCAGATGCATCCACTATAGGTGTATATTTTGAAAAGCCGCCTGCACCAGAGAAAACTGCTTCACCAGGCTGGTACAACACTGCCGCTTTTGAAGAACAGGCACATAAGGCCGGTTTATATGCGAAGAGTATCAATGGCGATGCCTTCTCTGACGAGATTAAACAAAAGACAATGGACCTGATCAGGGCCGACCTGGGGCAGATTGACCTGATTATCTATAGCCTGGCTTCGCCACGGAGGACACATCCGAAAACCGGGGTAGTATATAATTCTACATTGAAACCTATCGGACAACCGTTTACCAATAAAACAGTAGATTTTCATACTGGCATTGTAACTGATATTTCCATTCAGCCCGGGGATGAAGAAGACATTGAAAGCACCATTGCTGTAATGGGTGGTGAAGACTGGGGATTCTGGATTGACGATCTGAAAGCTGCCGGCCTGCTTGCTGAAGGAGCAACTACGGTAGCTTATTCTTATATCGGTCCATCCCTCACTGAGGCCGTGTATCGTAAAGGAACGATCGGGCGTGCTAAAGACAATTTAGAAGCAACAGCATTCGTGATCAACGACAAGCTGAAGGATCTTCACGGAAGTGCATTTGTTTCTGTGAATAAGGCCCTGGTTACCCAGGCGAGTTCTGCTATTCCTGTGATCCCTTTATATATTTCATTGCTCTATAAAATAATGAAAGAAGAAGGCGTTCATGAAGGTTGTATTGAGCAGATGCAGCGTTTATTCAGCGAAAGGTTATATACAGGTAAACCTGTACCTACAGATGAGAAGGGAAGAATCCGTGTAGACGATCTTGAAATGCGCGAAGATATTCAGGCTAAGGTAGCTGCATTGTGGCCGGAAGCTACAACAGAAAGCCTTCCGCAAATCGGAGATCTTGAAGGGTATAAAAAAGATTTTATGAACCTGTTCGGGTTTGATGTCGCTGGCATTGACTATGAGGCAGATGTAAATGAAGTAGTAGAAATTTCTGGCTTAGTATAGCCGCTATAAACCGGGTAGCCGTTAGCTAACCCGGTTTATTCTCCCTGGATAACCATGTTGTTCAATTTAGTTATTAACAACGGTCCCCGAAATTGAAATCATATCTAGGTGCTTCTGAGCAACTTAAGAAATAGGTGAGATTTTATCTTAAAATGTTGGTAATTTTTTGGATCTTCGCCCTCCCAATTCGGCAGATCGTGTCTCGTTGTTTTTGATTTAAAATACTGATAATTTTTAGAATAACTATGCAAAAAACTTGTAGCGAAGTATGGAATAACTGTCTCCAAATCATTAAGGATAACATCCCGGCCCAAAGTTTTAAAACTTGGTTCGAACCGATCTCAGCCCTAAAATTGGAAGGCCATATTTTGACTGTACAAGTTCCCAGTTTATTCTTCTATGAATGGCTGGAATAGCATTATGTTGGGCTTTTGCGTAAAACTGTTAAACAACAGCTCGGAGAAGAAGGTCGCCTGGAATATAATATCGTGGTAGACAAATCCTCCAATAGCGGTTCACCTTATACTACAAGTATGCCATCAAATGGAAACGGGGCAGCATCTAAATCACAATCGATGCCGGTTCCGGTAGCTATCAATAAAGACATTAAAAACCCTTTCGTAATACCAGGTTTAAAAAAATTAAACGTGGATCCCCAGCTGAATTCTAATTACACATTTGAAAATTATGTGGAGGGCGACTGCAATCGTCTGGCGCGCTCTGCGGGCTTCGCTGTTGCCGCGAAACCCGGGGCGACATCATTTAATCCATTAATGATTTACGGTGCTGTAGGGTTAGGTAAAACGCATTTGGTGCAGGCTATAGGCAATGAGATCAGGCGTAGTTTACCCGATAAGCTGGTGATTTATGTATCCTGCGAAAAATTCTGCCAGCAGTTTGTCGAATCGTTAAAGAATAATACTATAAATGATTTTGTGAATTTTTACCAGGCGATGGATGTGATCATCATGGATGATGTGCATAACTTTGCCGGAAAAGAAAAAACACAGGATATCTTCTTTCATATTTTCAATCACCTGCACCAGTCGGGCAAGCAGATCATCATCACCTCAGATAAAGCACCGAAAGATTTGTCGGGTGTGGAAGAGCGTTTGTTAAGCCGTTTCAAATGGGGTCTTTCTGCAGATCTGCAGATTCCTGATCTGGAGACGCGTATTGCGATCCTGAGAAAGAAAATGTATAGTGACGGTATTGAACTCCCTACAGAAGTGGTGGAGTATGTAGCACAGCATATTGATAATAATGTGCGTGAGCTGGAAGGGGCTATGGTTTCCCTGCTGGCGCAGTCTACACTGAACAAGAAAGATATTGACCTGCCTCTTGCGAAGTCAATGCTGAAGAACTTTATTAAAAATACGACTAAGGAAATATCAATGGACTATATACAGCAATTGGTATGCGAGTATTTCGAAGTTCCGGTAGATATGATTAAATCTCCGACACGTAAACGTGAGATTGTACAGGCCAGGCAGATCTCTATGTACCTGTCTAAAAGCCTGACTAAATCTTCATTAAAAAGTATAGGTGCTTTTTATGGCGGACGCGATCATTCTACGGTTATTTATGCCTGTCAGACGGTAGAAGACCTGATCGATACCGATAAGAAGTTTAAAGGTTATGTAACCGATATCCAGAAGAAATTGAAAATGAACTAAGTCAAGTATTCAGGTCATTTTGATTTATAATAAGAAAATTGGTGTTCATCATCAATAATGAAGCCCTGAATCTGATTCGGGGCTTTTTAATGCGGCTATGTGTTCGCTGGATCAGGAGCTGCAGGACAAGGTAGAACTGCCGGGCTGGTCGTCTGCCCATTGTGGCCTTAATTTAAAAAACTCATCCTCATCATCAATAACATCATAGGGCTGTTGCATGGCAGTTTTCAATTTCATAAATAAACGGTTGTCGCCTTTCTCCAGATTACCTATAGCCTCGTGAAGCATATAATTCCTTAATATAAAACGTGGGTTGTTTGCGCGCATCTTTATGAGGCGACTTTCTGCTGAAGAGGTATTTGCCGCGATCCGTTCCAGATAGGTATTGATCAGCATAAAAAAGGCTTCCGAATCGCTGGGCTGACTATAGAAGCAGGGATTAAAATAGGACAATATCTCTTCCTGATGAACAAGGGTGAGTGGCATGGTGGTAAGCAGCTGGTAGAAGATAGTCATATCTGGCTTTACCGTTGCCAGCATTTGCTCAAAGGCATCTATTAAGCCGCTGTCGCCATCCTCTCGTTGGTCTATCCCAAGCTTGTTGGCCATCATAGCATAATATTTATCATAATAAATCTCCTGATAAGCCTCCAGGACAGTAACTAGTTCTTCTGTGGTTTTCAGCAGCGGAGCGATCGCACTTGCCAGGCATCCCAGGTTCCAGTAGGCAACCGTATGCTGTTTATCAAATGCATATCTGCGCCCTGGCAGGTCTGTAGTATTTGGTGTAAAATCAGGATCAAAGGCATCAAGGAAAGAGAATGGGCCATAATCAATGGTGAGACCCAGTATAGACATATTATCGGTATTCATTACTCCATGCACAAAACCTACCCTGCGCCAGTTTACCATAAGCGATGCTGTTTTTTCTACCACTTCGCTATACCATGCAATAATTTTTTGATGCGCTGTAAACTCCTTATCTGCTTCCAGATGAGGGTAAAACTTTTTAATTGTCCAGTCTGCCAGTTGCTGAAGATGCTCATGTTCCTGTCTTGCGGCAAGTATCTCGAAATTCCCGAAACGTAAGAAGCTTGGCGAAATCCGCATCACTATTGCTCCGGGTTCATAGGCCGCATTGCCATTGTAAAACATATCGCGCAGCACCATATCTCCTGTTGAAACGAGGCTCAGTGCCCTTGTTGTAGGTATACCAAGATAGTGCATGGCTTCACTCATCAGATATTCCCTCACAGAAGAGCGCAGCACAGCCCTGCCATCACCTCTGCGCGAGTAGGGCGTAAGTCCGGCACCTTTTAACTGCATTTCATATACCAGATTTTTACTTGTAGTCCATTCTCCCAGTGTTATGGCTCTTCCGTCGCCCAGCTGGCCTGCCCAGTTACCAAACTGGTGCCCGGCGTAGCAGGCGGCATAGGGGAACATGGATGCTGAGATGAAATTTCCTGCCAATATATCAACATCCGTTTCATCAGGCTCAGCAATTTCCAGCTCGCCGGCCAGTTCTTCAGACCAGGCTAACAGCTGTGGTGCTTTTACGGGAGTGGGGATTGCTTTTGCGTAAAAAACTCCGGGGGTTTGCCTCGGGTTTAGCTGTCCGCTAACATCGCCTTCAAACATATCAGCAAACTCATTTTTAAAAATTTTGGTGCTTAAGCTTTCCATAAAACGAATATAGCGTCATCTTCAATTAAGAAAGTTATTCTAGTGCCATATTTTTCTAAAATTCATTTTATAGGCTTTAAATATTAATATTCAGCTATTTGTGCTCTTTTATTGTTTTGTGAATTAAAATGAATGAAATGAATACCCCTTAAACGGGTTAAAGATTTAATTCTATTATATTTTTGTGTCGTTTCTTTTAATTAATAATTTATTTATGGTAGGATTACATCCGGAAATATCGAAGATTCATATCAATAAGAGTGTAGAAATACTACATCAGGATATGTCAGAACACGAATTGATTGAAGCGATTAAAGCAGGTAATAACTCATGCATTCATCAGCTTTATAAAATGTATTCTCCTTCTTTGCTGGGGATTATTCTAAAAGTTATCAAATTTGATGACATAGCAGAGGATATTTTACAGGAGAGTTTTGTGAAAATATGGAAGTCGATTCATAAATATGATCCGGAGAAAGGCAAGCTTTTTACCTGGATGGCCAGGGTAGCACGCAACACATCAATTGACTACCTGAGGGGGCAAGCCTGTGCAAAATGTTTAAAGACAACAGAGATTGATGTAGCTACACTACATGTCGAAAAATATAATCCGGTTTATTACAACACGGATACTATAGGTATCAGGGAATTGATTAATGTTTTGCCGCAGAGCCAGAAACAAATACTTGACATGGTATATTTTCAGGGATATACACAGGTAGAAGTTTCTGATCAGCTACAGATGCCACTGGGGTCTGTAAAATCAAAGATCAGGTATGCTATTTTGATATTGCGCGGACATTTCGAGTAAGATATTACGCATGCTGGATACCATTAACGCCATTGTCTAAGCTATCATCGCACATTTTTTTGCTGCATATCATTTTGATGTCACCTTTGTATTAAAAACCCTAACTTTAATAATCCTTTAGGTGTTTTATCAGTCATACACACAAATTGATACTAATTAATTATGAAAGCATTAAAATATAAGTCGTTAATCGTTGCAGCTTTCTTTATGATTGCTGGCGGATTAATATCGGAAAGTGCTTATGCACAACGAGGCGGTGGCGGTGGTAGAGGAAGTAGTGGCGGCGGCGGAGGCCGGGGTGGCAGTGCAGGTGGCGGCGGTATGAGTAGCAGAGGTGGTGGCGGCGGTGGCATAAGCCGAAGCAGCGGCGGCGGAGCTACAATGAGCAGAGGAAGTGGAAGTATTGGCCGGAGCAGCGGAAACGTTAATCGAAGCAGTGCGGCTATCAGCAGAGGAAATGTTGGTCCTGGCAGAAGTAGTGGCAATATAGGCAGGGGCAACCCCGGGAATGTTTCCAGGTCGCAACAGCGGTTTGGAGGCAGCAGACTAGCTGGAAGGCCTGGTTATGGAAGAGGTGCATATGGCAGACCAGGTTATGGAAGGCCAGGGTATGGAAGAGGCGGATATGGCAGACCAGGGTATGGCAGGCCAGGTTATGGTTTTTATGGCCGCCCTAATTATGGATATTATAACTATTACAGGCCATATCTGGGATTCGGTTTTAGTGTATTGCCTTTCGGTTATTATTCATTTATGTTTGGGACAGACCAGTTCTATTATTCCGGAGGTTTATTCTACAGACAATATGATAATCAGTATAAAGTAGTTGACCCGCCAGTGGGTGGAGAAATACTTCAGTTACCTGAAGATGCCACTGAAGTAGTAATCAACGGACAAACATTTTATGAGTATAAAGGTGTTTATTACACCGTATCAGAAAATGCAGACGGAAAAACTGTTTACGTTGTTGCAGGTAAGGATGGGGTGCTGAATACCGATGGAGATATGGACAATGCACCTAAAATAGGGGATGTTGTAAATGAATTGCCAGAGGGCAGTAATGAAGTGCTGCTGAAAGGTGCAAAATATTATGTTTCACCAGATCATGTTTATTATGAAGAAGTAAATGATGGTACAACGACGACCTACAGAGTGGTTGGCCTTTAACAAACAGCTCTTTGATCCTCTTTTAGAGGCATTATTGAAAAAAAATGACCTGTAAAAATCCGTAGCTTTTAAAAGCACGTATATTTGGTCAGACTATATGAATTAATAAGAGGATCCCGTGCTTAATTGCCGGGGTCCTTTTTTGTTAGCTTACCTGTTGCTCAGCTATCTGCTTCATCTATCCCACCTCATTATTGCCTTAATGAGGAGCAGATACACATCATATCAAAGCAAGCATTTGAATAGGATAGTTCAATCATGGTAAATAATTTTAAATTTGTCCTATATGGCGAAATTTAAAGCACTTCTATTTGATCTGGATGGTACACTTGTAGATTCAGAGCACTTTCACTTTAGTACCTGGAACGAATTACTTGCTGAATCGGATGTACAACTCGAATATGACGATTTCCTTAAAAATTATGCAGGCATACCACCTGCAGGAAATGCCGTCAGGATAAAAGAACTTTATGATATCGCTATCTCCCTGGAAGAGCTTACTTCCCGCAAGGAAGACCTGAATGTAGAGCGTTTAAAGACCAGTGTGATCGGACTGATGCCTTTTGTACAGAACAGCCTTGATTACTTTGTGAAAAAGGGCCTTGTGATGGCTTTGGTGACCGCCAGTAAAAGAGCCGATGTAGATGAAATGCTGAAGAACAATGGACTGGCTAAGTACCTTGATATACTTGTTACCAGATCGGATGTGGAGCGCAGCAAGCCCGATCCGCAATCTTATAACCTTGCGGTAGAAAAAGTAGGGTTCAGGAAAGAAGAGTGCCTGGTATTCGAGGATACGCTCAATGGCCTGCGTGCAGCAAAAGCTGCCGGATTAGTATGCTATATAATTCAGGCCAATCCGGAAGACCATGAGAAACTGTCTGCTGCTGATAAAATATTCCTCAATTTCGAAGAGGCTACAAATTATTTGATAGAGAATGAACTGATCTAATAGCTATATCAGGTACTAAATTGTTATAATGGAATATTTTAAAAACCTGCTTGAGCTGATCAAAATAGAACGTGAGGAAGACCTTAGCTCGTATCTCAGGCTCACACGGTCGACTTCAGTTACAGATCGCAGGGCCAATGGACTCAGCTGGTATCCTATAGCCATCAGGGGTACAGAAATGAGCAGGGGCGATTACCTTTCAGTAGAGCTGGAGCGGACTACGCATCAGGATCTTTCGCATCAGTTCCGCTTTGGGGCTTCGGTAGTTCTGTTTTCAAATCACGATCCCAACACAGACCGGCTGGAAGGTGTAGTAGGGTACATCAGCGGCAACAGGATCAAAATTACACTGCGTACCGATGAATTGCCGGATTGGACATCCGACGGAAAGCTGGGCATAGACCTGCTTTTTGATAACAACAGCTATGACGAAATGCAGGCTGCATTGAAATCTGCTGCAGATGCGGTTAAGGATAATGAAGAACCACGATTGAGTAAGATACTTACCGGAGCAGCATCTCCCGGCTTTAAGCCAGCAGTATTTAAGTATGTCAACCCCCGGTTAAACCAGGCACAGCAAAGAGCGGTGGATCAGATCCTGGCAGCTAATGAACTTGCTATTGTCCATGGTCCGCCGGGAACCGGGAAAACTACTACTCTTGTACAGGCTGTTAAGGCCCTGATCAAACAGGAACATCAACAGATACTGGTTGTTGCGCCAAGTAATACCGCAGTAGATCTCCTCAGTGAAAAGTTAGCTGCCGAGGGCATTTCCGTTATCCGTATTGGAAATCCCGCCAAAGTTTCAGCCCCGCTGATGTCGCTTACTCTAGACCATCAACTGTCTGGTCATAGCGGAATGAAGCAGCTGAAAGCTTTGAAAAAGCAAGGCCTGGAATATAAGAACATGGCACACAAGTATAAACGGAATTTTGGCAAGGCCGAGCAGGAACAACGCAGGGCTCTTTTCAATGAAGCACGGAAGATCGGTAAAGAAGTAGGTGATATAGAGCAATATATGGTTGAAGACCTCCTAAATAAAGCACAGGTTATTGCCGCAACTCTTGTAGGCTCCAATCATTATACCATACGTAACCGCAGATATGGTACCGTGGTTATTGACGAAGCAGGGCAGGCACTTGAGCCTGCATGCTGGATACCGCTGCTTAAAGCCGAAAAGGTAGTTTTTGCCGGAGATCACTGTCAGTTACCGCCTACCATCAAGTCCGGCGAAGCGGCGAAAAAAGGCTTAAGTACCACGCTGCTGGAAAAATGTGTGACGCTTCATCCCGGGGCCGTTACCCTTCTGGAAGAACAGTACCGGATGAATGAAAAGATCATGCAGTATTCTTCTCATGTGTTTTATGAAAACAAGCTGAAAGCCCATGATACTGTAGCTCATCACCAGCTTTTTGCGGAGGACATGCCACTTACCTTTATCGACACGGCAGGAACAGGATATGAAGAAAAAGCTGAAGGCACCAGTGCTGTCAATCCGGATGAAGCTGCATTGTTGCTGAGCCATCTGACGCAGCTTGTACATGAGCTGTGTGCAATTCATACCCTGGAAAATTTTCCTACTGTAGGGATTATTTCCCCTTATCTGCAGCAGGTACTGGTGCTCAAAGATCTGTTTCTTCATGCTGCGGAATTACAGCCTTATGCCGGGAAAATTACGATTAATACCATAGATAGTTTCCAGGGGCAGGAGCGCGATATTGTCTATATCAGCATGGTGCGCAGCAATGGCGAGGGAATAATAGGGTTTTTGGCAGATACCAGAAGAATGAATGTTGCAATGACACGTGCACGGAAAAAACTGGTAGTTATAGGAGACAGCGCAACCTTATCACGCTTATCCTTTTATACTGATTTTATCGGCTATGCTGAACAAATTGGGGCCTATAAAAGTGCCTGGGAGTTTATGGACTGCTAAAAAATAGCCATGCCGGTAAGCTTTATGTTTATCGGCATGGCGGATATCTGGGATTGAATCAGCCTAACTTAAATTATCGTTCTTCAAATTTTCAAGATACACTGTCAGTATATTCTTTAAATACAATTCAGGCTTAGGCATTTTGATAATTGCCCCTTCTAATTTATCCTGAGAATGTTTGATGTAATTGGCTTTGATCTTTCCCCAATCTTTAGAATACAACTGTATAAACGTATCGACAAACTGTTTGTCAGTATATTCTTTTGGAAGCTTACTTAATACTACTTCTATTTTCTCTTCTTTTCTGTGCAATACTGCCATGTCTCTCTCTTATTGGTTTGCAAAGCTATAGAAAATATTCATTAAGCCAGTATTGCTTTATACTGATCGATGATCAGTGCCAGTAAATCAGTACTTATACCCGGGTTGCCGTCAGCCACCCAGTTGTTGTTCCTGTCTGATCTGATCTCGAAATTCTCATAATCCTCTACGGAAATAATGTGGCTGGTTTCCTCTGCTTCTGTAACCGTATGTACAGCCACAGCAATAGATTTCCCTTTAAAGTTGATATCAAACCTGCTTATTTTATAGCTCATCTGCCAAAGGTAATAATTTGGCAGATTGATTTAAGGTATAGCTACGGGCGATTTTACAATTATGAACCTAATTCTATATATTCTGATCTGCCAATCTGATCTGCCAACCGGCTCTGCCAATAAGCATTCTGGTTTCAGAGATTGAATGCTTTTAATAGAAAAAGAAATTAAACCTATTGAAAAGATAAATTTTAATACTGAATGTCACAGCTGTCCAAAACGTTTGAAAAATAGTGCATAAAAAAGGAGGCCAATTCCCAAAAAAATGGTAGGTTTTAATCGC
>JAATFQ010000071.1 GCA_015655115.1 Sphingobacteriales bacterium | reverse complement strand
GTACAGCATTAACCAAAATCAGGAGGACCTGGTGACGGTGAAGGAAGAAATGGAAATTGTAAGTACGTACCTGGATATAGAAAAAATAAGGTTTGAAGACAGGATCAGCTTTATGCTTGATATTGATGAAGAGCTTGCCTACGCTAAAATCCCCAGGTTCCTGATCCAGCCTCTGGTGGAAAATGCATTGAAACACGGACTGAAGGATGTTACGGAAGGTGCAGAGCTGATGATTGCGATCAGGAAAACGGAAAAGGCAGATCAACTGATGATCTCGATCGCAGATAATGGCATTCCTTTCCCAGATGAACTCGACATTGGCTATGGCCTGCAGAGTACATATGATAAACTGGCACTGCTTTATAATAGCCAGTATGAAGTTCAGATAACTAACCAACCTATGAAAAAGATTACTATCCAAATCCCTCTCAAATATGGATAAAAATTGGAATACGATTATCATTGATGATGAAAGCCTGGCGCGCCAGCGACTGAAAAGACTCTTATCATTACATGCCTCTATTCATATTGTCGGGGAAGCAGGCAACGGACTGGAAGGCCTGCAGCAGATTGAACTGCTTAAACCGGATCTGATATTCCTGGATATAGAAATGCCTGTGCTGAATGGCTTTGAGATGCTGGGACGGCTAACACACACCAAAGGTCATCTTCACTACGGCTTACGATCAGTATGCGGTGAAAGCTTTTGAGGAGGAATCTGTTGATTATCTGCTCAAACCTATTGAAAAAGAACGCCTGGAAAAAGCAGTGAACAGGCTCAAAAAAAGTCGGCTACAAGGCGAACAAAGTATACCGCTGGAGCTGTTAATGAATAAGCTGAAGATCAAAAAAGATATTAAAACGCTGACGGTGAAAATCGGCGACAGGATTCTGCTGGTTAAACTTCAGGATATAGCCTTTATTGAGGCTGAAGACAAATATGTATTCTTATGTACCACAGACGGCAAGAGAAATCTGACGGACTTTACCATAGCTTCGCTGGAAGAAAGACTGCCTGATCATTTTGTGAAGATCAACAGAAGTACGATGATCAATACAGATCTGATCAAAGAGATCAGAAAGGGCTTTAATGGTGCGTTTTTCTTTATCATGAATGATGTGAAGGAAACGAAGCTCAGCTCCAGCAGAGGCCAGGGGCCGGCATTGAAAGAACTGTTTGATATTTAATATGCTTAGCCTAATACACAGTTAGCCTCAGTCAAAAGCATAAAACAAGTCACCCGAAAAACCGTGCTTAATCCCATGTTATTTTTAAGCCTGCATGATCTATTAATCAATCATGCAGGTCTAAAGAATATCTGATCTCAACGGCTATTAATTTCACAATGACCGGGAAAAGGCCCGGAAACCTGTTTCTGTTAAAATCTTTATTGCAACTTTAAATATTTATTTCAACTCTAACTTAGCCTCTAAGCGGATGTCATCAGAAGCACTCCCAACCATCAGGCTAAAGAACCCGGGCTCGGCTACGAAGTTTAAATCGTGGTTATAGTATGCCAGTTTCTCTTTGCTGATGCTGAAGGTAATAACTTTAGACTCTCCTGCTTTTAGCATGACCTTCTGGAAATCTTTCAGTTCTTTCAGTGGCCTTACTACGGTAGAGACCAGGTCGCGCAGATACAACTGCACCACTTCTGCCCCTGCATATTTACCTGTATTTTTAAGCGTGAAGCTGAGCTGGACTTTACCATCCTGAGTCATATCTGGAGCGCTTAGCGTTAAACCGGTATAGCTGAAGCTGGTATAACTCAATCCGTAACCAAATGCATAACGCGGACTATTCAGCTCATCGATATAGGCAGATTTATACTTAATGTCTTTGGGATTTTTAACGGGCCGCCCCGTATTGTAAACCTGGTAAGAAAGAGGAATCTGACCTACCGAACGCGGAAAAGTCGACGGCAGCTTTCCTGACGGGTTATAATCGCCATAGAGGACGTTAGCAATGGCAGTACCACCTTGCTCGCCCAAATACCAGGCGTATAGGATCGCATCCGACTGCTCCGCAATTTCATTGAATATCATCGGGCGCCCGGCCATAAGCACAGATACTACTGGTTTCCCGGCAGCTTTAACGGCTTTAAATAACTCCATTTGTACTCCCGGTAAACTTAAGTCTGCCCGCGAAGTTGCCTCACCTGTCATTTCAAAACTTTCGCCAAGGGCCATGATCACGACGTCTGCCTGCTGAACAGCAGCAACTGCTGCCGGGAAACCACTTTGATCAGTGCCACTGATGTCGCAGCCTTTAATAAAACTGATATTTGCCTTTCCGGCCCTGGCCAGCAAGCCTTCGTATAGGCTGATCACTTTTGTAGTGTCTGACTCTACAATCCATCCGCCTTCTAAATCTCTTTTTGCTTTGGCTAAGGGGCCAATAACTACAATGTTCTTAACTGCTTTTTGCAGTGGCAACAGCTCTTTCGTATTTTTTAATAAAACGATAGACTTCTGCGCAATGTCACGCGCTACCAGGTAACTCGTTTTGTCGTTCATTACTTTCTTCTCCCGCCCAGCATCAGAAAACTTATAAGGATCGTCGAACAGGCCCAGTAAAAACTTCTGGTAAAGTATTCTCCTTACGGCATCATCAATCAGTTCTATTTTCACCTGTCCCTCTTTCACCAGTTGTACCAGGTTATTTTTATACGCCAGGCTTTCCATGTCCATATCACTGCCGGCAGTAATAGCCTTTAAAGAGGCGTCTTTAAGATCCGTCGCAAACCCCCAGGGAACCATCTCCCCAATAGAACCCCAGTCGCTCACTACAAACCCATTGAAGTTCCATTTACCTTTTAAGATGGTTCGTTGCAAATAGCTATTTCCTGTTGCAGGGACTCCATTGATGGTATTAAAAGAGTTCATAAAAGTAGCTACTCCGGCATCTACCGCAGCCTTGAATGGCGGCAGATACGTTTGCCAGAGCTGCTGATCGCTCAGGTCTACAGCATTATAGTCCCTTCCGGCAATAGCGGCGCCATACGCAGCGAAATGCTTGGCGCAAGCCATAATGGCATCAGTGCCACCCAGATGGTCGCCCTGAAAACCTTTTACCCTTGCAGCAGCAATTAAAGAGCCCAGATAAGTATCCTCTCCGGCTCCTTCCATTACACGGCCCCAGCGCGGGTCTCTGCCTACGTCGACCATAGGAGCGAAAGTCCAGTGGATACCCGAAGCGGCAGATTCTCTGGCAGCCACATGTGCTGAAGCGCGGATGGCATCCAGATCCCAGGAGGCTGCCTCTGCCAGGGGAACAGGGAATACTGTTTTATACCCATGAATTACATCGAGGCTGAATAGCAACGGGATCTTTAAGCGCGATTTTAACGCTACGGCCTGAATTTCCCTGGTATCTTTTACGCCCTTTACGTTTAGCATAGACCCTACATTTCCTTGCTGAATGTCGTTCAGCATATTGGTTTTCTGATCATTTACCGGACCTGTGACTACGCGGCCGGAATACTGGTTCAGCTGCCCTACTTTTTCCTGGAGGGTCATTAATTTCAATACCGAGTCTACTCTCACAGCTATTTTACTATCCTGGCCCGAAGCTGTGTGCTGAAACAGGATAAAAAGTGCGGGGAGGTATAAAAGTTTTTTCATTACAAATGGGTATAGTTATAAAATTTCAAATTCCTGTTTCAGCTTTATATCTTCCGAAGAACTTCCAATCAATATCTGGAACTTTCCGGGTTCTACCATCCAGTTCATATTTTTATCC
>JAATFQ010000149.1 GCA_015655115.1 Sphingobacteriales bacterium | reverse complement strand
TTTGCAAGTATCTACACGTAAAGTCGCCCATCTTTCTTTAACCAGGTACCTGGACGAAAGCTTTTCCCATTTTTGGATCTCCATCAAGAATTAAGTATTAAGTTTTATATATTGTTCAACTGTTTTTTGCCGGTCCAGGTTAATCATGTTAATCACATGGTGTTTAATTTCGAGTTGCTGATAAATAAGCTGCAGTTTTTCTGCGATGCTGAAAGTATGCTCCTCTGGCCTTGCCGGATTAAATTTAAGGTAAAGAAACTGCGAAAACATATCCAGTTTATCTGCAGGGAATTCTTTCTCCGTTAAAAATAGCGTAAAATCAGTTATAGTGCAAGCCGTAAGGTCTGAAGATAAAATCCCGAATTCCTTTTCAAAAACCTCATCCAGGGCATGGTTTGCCTCCTCAAGCTTACCCTCTTCCCGCAGTCCGAAGATACGTGACAGTGCTAACGCCAGTTTCTGTACTTCTGCCAGTAATAAATCCCGTCTATACATATCCGTTACCAGCTGCCACTACTACCACCACCACCAAAACTACCACCGCCAAAGCCGCCGAAACCGCCTCCTCCACTGCTGCTGCCGCCGCCGCCGAAGAAACCGCCGCCACCAGAACTACGGCCGCTATTGCCCAGTAACATGCCCCAGAAGAGTGCGTTGCCCACACCTCTGCCACCCATAACCTGACTGCCGCCACTGCCACCGCCTTTTTTAACGATGATAATTATGATCACGATGATCACCAACAATACAATTACGCTTGATATTCCTCCTCCGCCTTTATTACCCACTTTAGGAGTATCATTTTTATACTCCCCTTTAGTGTATTTGATAATCGCAGTAGTGCCCGCATCGAGTCCCCCGTAATAATCTCCAGCCTTAAAAGAAGGCTTAATTTCATTCTCGATTATCCTTTTAGTAATGATATCCGGCAGTACACCTTCCACACCATAACCCGTCTGGATGGCTACCTTTCTGTCGCCCAGAGCCACAACAATCATTACTCCATTGTTATTTTTAGCACCTCCAACGCCCCAGCTGCGGCCTAAGCCTAAAGCATATTCATTAATATCATACTCGCCCACAGTTTTTACAATTGCGATAGCAATCTGGGTGGAGGTAGAGTCGTCGAAGGTAACCAGCTTGCGTTCCAGTTGCTCTACTTGCGTAGCCGATAAGGTGCCTGTATAGTCATTGACCAGTTTATTTGGTTTTGCAGGGTAGTCCTGTGCAAAGCCCGGTACAAAGAGAAAAGTAAGTAAAAAAGCTACGATTAAATGTTTCATAGCTTCGATTGTGATTGGTCCATATATATAATATCATTAGGCAATTCATTGATATCTCCAGGTTGGTAAGGGAAATGGAGTGCTAATTTCTCTCCGGCAGTAGTGATTCCTGCAATCAGTCCGTGGGCAATATTGCCGCCAGAAAAATGTGCCTGCATAGCCACTTTTGTTATCTCCCAGAAGTCGGCTTCAACCACCTTATTTATACCTTTATCGCCAATGATAGCAAATTTATGGTCCTCATACGCCAGGTAAATCAATACCCCGTTACGTAGTTTCGTTTTATCCATTCCCAGTTTTGCAAAATAAGCAGTAGCTCTATCAAAAGCTTCGCCTTTACAATGTTTCTCCACAGCAATTCTTATCTCGCCCGAAGTCAGCTTTTCAGCTTCGGCAATTGCATTGGTTACCAGATCTTGTTCTTGTTCAGTAAGAAGTGACATATTTTATTAATTAAACAGACAAGGGTAATACATGTCTTTACTAAGAACATGTATTACCCCTTAAATGTTGTTATGGTAATTAAAATTCTACTTTCGGGGCATTTTCGGCACCAGCATCAGCTTTGAAGCCTGCTTTTTGTTTAAAGCCAAACATGCCGGCAGTAAGGTTGTTAGGGAAAGATCTTACTTTAGTATTGTACTCTTGTACAGCCTCATTAAAGTCTTTACGTGCAACAGCGATACGGTTTTCTGTGCCTTCCAATTGTACCGAAAGGTCGCTGAACTGTTGTGTAGCTTTCAGTTCAGGGTAATTCTCAGTAAGCACCATCAGACGGCTTAATGCCTGCCCAATTTGTCCTTGTGCAGCCTGGAATTTCTGTATGTTTTCTTCAGACAAATCATCAGGATTAACTTTAATCTGGCTTGCTTTAGAGCGCGCTTCGACTACAGCGGTAAGTGTGCTCTGCTCAAACTTAGCGGCACCTTTAACGGTACTAACCAGGTTAGGGATCAGGTCAGAACGGCGTTGGTACTGCGTTTCTACCTGGTTCCATTTCGTTTTTACATTTTCATCGAGTTTCACCATGCTGTTATATCCGCAGCTGCTCAGTGTAGAAGTGATAAATAATGCCGCTACAAATCCCAATATTATTCTTTTCATGTTTTTCTAGTTTTTATTTAACAGTTGTCAATTTAGTTATTAGAACTCAATTCCTGTGCCTTTGTTACATTTTGGGATAAAAAACTACTGCGATGTGCTTAAATTAGGCTTTACGTAGTGTTGTGGGAAATTAAATTTTGTCAAAATGCTATTTTGTCAGCTCATTTAGGGCGTATGACTACCAATGTTGATGTTGGGCATAAGCCCGAAATTAAGGCCGAAGGCGGAAACTGAGCTTATAAGGTGAATTTTACGTTTTATTGAAGCTTATCGCTGAAAAAGAGGCAGCGCTTGTATTTTTGCCAGACCTGATAATTACAGGAATAGTAATACCATAGACAGGAGTGGTCTTTAACACTACACTAGTGAAAGAGTCTTTTTGTTTAGTACTATGCCTGTTGACAGCGGAGTTTTTTATTTTATTCTTGATATTAGAATTCCTGTGTTGCTTTATTGCGAATCGAAATCGATATTTTTGTATGGTGAAGAAATTGTGCATTTATCTTTTGGTTTTTACGGTGCTTTGTGAGAGCAATACGGTTACAGAGATATTGAAAACCCCTTTTCTGATCGAACATTTTGTGGAGCATCACAGCGAGAATGCTTCAATTGGTGTTCTAAGGTTTATCTCTATGCATTATCTTGGTCACGATATCAAAGACAATGATGCTGATAAAGAAATGAAGCTGCCATTTAAAAAAATGAACGTTCATTCCCATTTGCTGCTATTTCAGTTGTCCGTTAAAAAACATGATTTATATAAACAATCATATAGAGATATAGCTGTCTCAAACTATTTGGCAAGAGTGATCAAAGATCCTATGCGGCAGGGGGTGTATAAGCCGCCCCGGCTGGTTTAAAGATTTTTATACGCAGATCAATAATTGTGGCCTGGCTGAATCTCAAAATTCAGCTGGCCTTCTATTTTATTTTATTAAATCCATGATGAAATTGAAAGAACTTCCTGCTTCATCACAGGCAATAAGGGCTACCCAGATAGGTATTGTATTCAGCATACTATTGGTATTCCTAAAAGGCATATCCGGACATTTAGGGCATTCATATGCTTTAATTGCAGATGCTACTGAATCCGGCGCAGACGTATTGAGCTCAGGTATTTTGTGGTTAGCGCTGCGGTATGCACAACGGCCGCCAGATAAGGGGCATCCGTACGGGCATGGAAAGGCTGAACCTATTGCGGCTATCATTATCGGTTTATTCCTGTTTGGAGCTGCGGCGTGGATTGCATATCATGCTGTGGTTTTTATTCAGACCCCGCATCTTCTTCCCAAAAGTTATACGCTTGTTGTCCTTTTTGTAGTTATTGTTGTTAAAGAATTGCTGTTTCGCTATGTCATGAAAATAGGCAGGCGCTTAAACAGTCAGGCGGTAATTGCAGATGCATATCATCATCGCAGCGATGCAATTACCTCTGTAGCTGCCTTTATAGGGATTACCATCGCATTATTGTGTGGAAAAGGGTTTGAGGGGGCCGACGATTGGGCTGCCCTGCTGGCCTGTTTGTTTATCATTTACAATGCTGTAAAAATTATACAGCCAGCACTTTCAGAAATTATGGACGGGGCACCTTCAGATCAGCTTATTGCTGAGATCAGGAAAATTGCTGCGTTACATGTGGAAGTCAAAGGTGTGGAGAAGTGTTTTGTGCGCAAAATGGGTCTCGATTATTATGTAGACCTCCATATTGAAGTTGAAGGTACCATTAATGTATATGATGCTCATCAGGTTGCCCATCAGGTAAAAGATGAATTGATACATGCAAACCTGAATATTAAAGATGCTTTAATCCATGTAGAACCCTATTTAAATTAAACATGTAGAACCCTATTTAAATTTAAAATAATGAACGAGAAACGTTTCAATCTTGCACACAGGCTTATTCACTGGGCCATAGCAGCTACAGTTTTGTTTTTATTGCTCACTGTTTTTCTGCGCCTGGGATGGATGAACAAGGATAATATGGGTTCAATTATTAAAGAAAGCCTGGCTAAATCCGGCACAATCATCAGTAACGAAGATGCAGCTGCAATTGGTAAGTCTGTGAGAAAGCCAATGTGGAACTATCATGTTCTAGCCGGTTATGTATTGATAGGTTTGTATGTAATCAGGATGATCATTACCAGTGTTCAGGGAATTGCTTACCAATCGCCCTTTTTAAAAGGTATCAGTATAAAAGACCGTTTTAAATCCTGGCTGTATATTATTTTTTATATACTCATGGCTGTTTCCTTAGTTACAGGTTTTATGATTGTCAATGGGCCAAAAGACCTTAAAGAGCCAATGGAGTTTATCCATGTGAAATCACTTTATTATATGATCACTTTTATTATTCTTCATATAGGAGGAGTGCTGCTGGCCGATTTTGGCAAAGAAAAGGGGATTGTTTCAAGGATGATAAGTGGAGATAAGCAGTAGTAACAATACAACAGGCAATCTTTACCAATTGCTTGTTGTATTTGATGCTCCTTCTACTTTACCATAGTTTGATATTCAGGTTGTCAAATTGTTAAGCTTTGGCTGCTATTGTTATTATTATAAAAATTTTTGTGGTGATTATCGATTGATAAGCTTTTGTTCCGTCAAGCACGCACCATACCTTGGGTAAATCAAAATAGCCCCAGATTTAAGAAAGAAATTACCCTACCTTTGTGGCTGTTTCAGGATAAAAACCCGACAATATTATGCAAAAAGACATTGAAATAACCATTGCCCCGGGCGATTTAGGTAAAGATGAAGAGATCAGGAAAAGTCTTTCCATAGGTTTAAGGGTAGATAACTCCCGTATTCAGGGTTACAAGATCCTGAAAAGATCAATAGATGCACGATCGCGTAAAGTGATTTACAGGCTACAAATCAAAGTCTATATCGATGAGCCGATGTTAACAGAGATTTTTGCACTTAACTATCAAAATGTAAAAGACAAAACCCCTGTAATTATTGTCGGTGCTGGTCCGGCCGGACTTTTTGCTGCCCTGCAGTGTATTGAGAACGGCATGAAGCCTATTGTTTTAGAGCGTGGTAAAGATGTAAAACAGCGCAGGAGAGATCTTGCACTGATCAACAAAGAAGGTATTGTCAATACTGAATCCAACTATTGCTATGGCGAGGGTGGGGCGGGAACCTATTCTGACGGAAAGCTCTACACACGTTCTAATAAGCGTGGCGATATTAACAAAGTGCTGCAGATTTTTGTTCAGCACGGTGCCACCGATGATATTTTAATGGATGCCCGTCCGCATATCGGTACTAATAAACTACCTCATATTATCACCGCCATAAGAGAGACCATTTTAAATGCAGGTGGCGAAGTCCGTTTCGACCAGAAAGTAACCGACCTGATTATAGATTTCGGAAAGATCAGAGGAGTAGTAGTCAACCATGAAGAAAAGATAATGGCCAGTTCTGTTATTCTGGCTACTGGTCATTCTGCAAGGGACATTTATACTTTATTAAATGATAAGGGGATCCTGGTAGAAGCAAAGCCTTTCGCTTTGGGTGTAAGGATTGAGCATCCACAATCTATCATAGATGCAGCGCAGTACCATTGCGATATCAGAAGTGAGTATTTACCGCCAGCTTACTACAGTCTTGTAGAACAGGTAGGCAGCAGAGGTGTATTTTCCTTCTGTATGTGCCCTGGTGGTATCATTGCGCCTTGCGCAACCCACGAAAATGAGATCGTGGTCAACGGCTGGTCGCCCTCTAAAAGGAATAATCCCTTTGCCAACTCCGGCACTGTAGTACAGGTTACACTAGAAGATGTTGCAGGCAGCGATCCTTTAAGGATGATGAACTTCCAGATGGAGATAGAGCAGTCGGCTTTTGCAATGGGTGGTGGTAAGCTTGTTGCCCCGGCACAGCGCATGGTAGATTTTGTGGAGGGTAGAGTTTCTGCAGATTTACCTAAAAACTCCTACCTGCCCGGTACAAATAGCGTAATGCTGAAAGATACACTTCCCGGTTTCGTGGCTTCAAGCCTTAAAAATGCATTGCCTCTTTTCGGTAAAAAGATGAACGGTTATTATACTAACGAAGCCATCCTTGTAGGTGTAGAAAGCAGGAGCTCATCGCCCGTGCGTATTCCGCGCGACAGGGAAACTTTCCAGCATCCTCAGGTTGAAGGTTTATATCCATGTGCCGAAGGTGCAGGTTATGCTGGTGGCATTGTATCGGCAGCAATAGACGGTGTAAATTGTGCTAATGCGATATTGAAGTTTGGCTAAACCTTTTATCCGTTGCCACTGTTTGTAAAAGTAGACAACAATTATTCAACGACATGAAGAACACATTAATCATAGGAGCTACGCCCAATCCAACGCGTTATGCCTTTCGCGCTGCGCAGATGCTCAAATCAAAAGGTCATGATATTATCAATGTAGGCATCAAGAGCGGTGAGGTTGCCGGCGTAACGATAGAACCGCAAGGCGAAATCCATAACGA
>JAATFQ010000174.1 GCA_015655115.1 Sphingobacteriales bacterium | reverse complement strand
TGGAATAATGGAAAAGATTCTGTTGTTGTGCCCGTAGAACGCAAAAACATTGTAGATACACTAAGTATTGCTATTCCGATTACCGTTGAAGGGGTACAAAATTTTACCATTTATACTTATGACAATTCAGGAAACCGCTCTATCCCTGTATATAAATCAGGTAGAGTATATGCCGACAGGTACCAATCGTCACTGATGAACAGGGATATTTCTGAGGCAAAGACAGATGAAACCACAGGTATCACGGCCGTTGATTTCCGCGATATGGACCGTTTAACGGGAGTATTTGCAACTGACATTACCTTTACCGACAGACAGGATGTGAGTAAAACAATACGTGTCCCTATAGATTCGCTGCAGGGTGTACTTGCTAATTTCAAATACGGCTCTACTATAAGCTACCGTACACTATTCCTGCCAGATACGATGAGCGTGGATACCTTCTATTCGGCTACCAATACCAGGGTAATTGCTGCTCCCGTATTGATTAAGATTGACATAACAAATAATTATCTTAAAAATACCGGTGCACCGTTTATGCCGGTAGCCACCACAACACGCTGGGGAGTGTTAGCAGACTGGACAACAAATGCAGCTGTTAAAAATGCTTCCGGATCTAATGGCGGTTATGAGTTGAGATCTAATATTGGAGTGATGTCTCTCGAAGCAGGATGGGGATTACCTGACATCGTGAATGGAATGATTTATCAAACGATAACTTTGCCTGCAGGTATTTACTCGTTTGAAGCGAACGGTATCGACCAGAATACCGGAGGAACAAGATATCTTGTAGTTGCTGCAGGTACTACGTTGCCAAATGTAACAGATATCCCTTCCAGGGCTATAGGTTATACCAATATATTCATGTCAGAAACAGTTAAGCAAACTAAACTTGAATTCACACTGACACATGAGACGCAAGTTTCAATTGGTTTCGCAGCGACCATGACAGGTGGTAATGGCAGTAATGGATTTTATACAAAAATCAATACCGTCAGGTTATATACAGTTGAATATTTATAATTTTTTAAGGCGGTGCCAAGGTGTTATAGTTTGTGCGCCGCCTTTTTTCATCTGGAATATAATTGTTTTTTAATGGTCGTGAAGCTATCATAAGCTACATTAATTACCGTTTATAAGTGGTAAGCTTATGATGGCTTCATCATTAAACAAGGGATTTTATCATCAAGATACCGGTGAGGATCAACTCAATCCCTTAATGAGCATAAACCTGCACAGGTTTCATGACTTCAATTCACGCTCTTAAAAATTATTATGAACAAATTCTTTTCGCTGGGGATCATCCCGGGCCTATTGTGTGCTTTGCTTCTGGTTAACTGTAAGAAAAACGACGAGCCTACAGAAGATCCGGTGACTACACCAGCTGGTGTACCTTCTGTAGTGGGCACGCTCACTACCAATGCCTTTACAAGTATCACCACAACAAGTGCAACTTCTGGGGGTACATTAATCAGTAATGGTGGTGCCTCGATAAAAGATCGTGGTCTTTGCTATAGCCTTACCCCTAATCCAACTACCGCTAATCAGAAGGTAACAGCAGAAAGTGTAAACGGTGCAGGAGTATTTATCGCTTCACTAACCGGGCTTCTGCCTTCTACACGGTATTATGTTCGTGCCTATGTAATTAACAATGCAGGGACTGGGTATGGCAATGAAATTGAGCTGAATACGGCTGATATTGTGAGTGCTACGTTCTCTTTTAAACCTATGTTCATCATTGGGTCAACCCTGGCTACTACTGATGTTGAGGTGCTCTCCGATGGTGGCAATGGCATTACCGAAAGAGGCGTTTGTTATGGCCTAACCGCTAATCCAACAATTGCAGACCATAAAGTGAAACATAACAGTACAGGCACTGGCAGGTTCCTTATCCCGCTCACTGGACTTACCGAGAGAACTACCTACCATGTGCGTGGATATGCCGTCAATGCAAAGGGTGTAAGTTATAGTAGTGACGTTTCTTTTAAAACAATTGGCAAGGGTAATATTACATATACCTTTAATAAAGCAGTTGCCCCTACCGCTGATGAGCTTGCCGCTTACGCAAGATTGCAGGTTGCCCTTGATAGTGCAGTGTGGTATTTAAATAATTATACCTCTGCAACTAAACATGTTTATCTCAACTATGATGTAGGTGTACCTACAGCAGACGCAAATAGTGAAGGATGGATGCGTTTTGGCAGTAGTACAGGTGTGCAGAATATCAGGACTATGTTGCATGAAATGAACCATACACTGGGTACGGGTACTACTACATGGTGGACAGGAAGGATTATTGGCGGAGTGTACCAGAGCGAGAATGCTTCTGCAATGGTGAAAAATACGCAGAACAGTACAACTGCAGTATTGAACGGTGACAGTCAACATTGGTGGCCAGGTGGACTGAATCAGAATTCAGAGGTGAGTTCTAGCTGGGATTATGTGTATAACTGCCTGATAATAGAGGCAATGAGGAAAGATGGGTTACCTGCTTCTGGCTCTTATACTCCTTAATATTCTTTACATCCTATTACAACAAGTAAAAAAGCCTCACTGGAGTAATTCCTGGAGAGGCTTTTTTTGATTATTTAAACTTATTTTTCAATGCTCCAAGTTTCATTTGCAAGTCGTCCTCAGGTCGGGGCTTAGCTTTAAATGCCTGAAGTTTGCCCTTTGCTGCTTCTGGATTATGAAGCGGAACCAAGATGAAATGTATTTGATCGCTCTGCAGCATTTGGCCTTGGGGTAGCATTCACTCTGTTATGCTCTGGCTTCCGGTTACTAACCGGCCTCTCTGATTTTACAGATGGATCCTGTTTTGAACCTCCTTGTTTATGTGTATGCTTACTCTTCATGGATAGTGAAATCCATTTACGAAATGATATCTATCTCCTTAACCGTAATTTCTAGCCGCTGACTAACTTTCACTACGTCATTAGGATTGGCTACAAATTTATCTGCCAGCTGATTTGTGTGAACAATCCGTCTTGGTGCACAACGATATCTCAAAAGCACCAAAATTAATTGGTAATATTGGTGGATTCAGTTCAAAAAAATAAATACGCCAGGCGCTGGTGATGGCAAGAAACCATGCTGAGGCTTCTGAAGTTGCGAGACACATCATAATATATCATACTGGTGAAAGAGAGATGTCATGCTTACTGAATTTTCCTATTCTTTCATTATCGAGAGCAGCTTCCTTTTTAATTCCTCAGTATTACCCCAATGAAAATTGTTCTCTACTACAAAGCCATTTTTGTTTTCAATGGCATAATGAGGGGCTCATCATCGTAACGGTGCTTTTTGCTAACTTAGTAAATGTGATTCCTGGTAAAGCTTGGGCGTTTTCCCAGTGATGGCTTTAAAACTTTTATGGAAGCAGGTGAAGTTGTTGAATCCGGATTCAAAACATATTTGTTTTACATCGAGCCTGTTTTCGAGGATCAGCTTACAGGCATAGCCAATCCTGATGTCTGTCATGAATTTGGAAAATGTTTTACCCGTTCTTGTTTTAAAATATCGGCAAAAAGAATTCGGTACCAGGTCTGCCACCGCTGCAATTTCTTCCAGTTGGATCTTGTTTTTGAAATTGTTGAGTGCAAAATTATAGATATTATTCATCCTGTCGTTTTCAGCCTCTCTGAAGTCGGCCTTAAAACCAATGGATGAAAGTAGGTTAAGCTGTGGTATAGCGGCAATCATCATCAGGCAATCCAGCAGGGCAATAATTTTGCTTAGTCCCTCAGAGCTATATATCTTTTCTATTTGCACAGCAACTTTTGCCGCTTCTTTACCGCGCACAGAGAGTCCTCTTTTGGCTTTTTCCAGTAGGCTGCGGATCACTTTTGTTTCCGGAAGATGGAGGAACTGCTCACCGAGAAAGTTTTCATAAAAGTGTACGACAGTAGCATAAGGTGCTGTAGATTCATCTGTGCCTGAAGGGTCGAAACGCCAGTAATGAGGCAGATCCCTGCCTACCAGCACAATATCACCCGGCATAAACCTTTTGATATGATCACCCACAAATTGAGTACCCGTTCCTTTATGGAAACAAACCAATTCAATTTCAGTGTGATAATGCCACCTGTTATTGATGTAAGGCGACATATCTTTCCTGACACTGAAAGACTGGTCGGCACTTGTTTGAATTTTAAGCTGTTGCGGCTTCATGCATGTAAATATATACAGGAATTTAACATATTCAATCCTCAAATGTTAAGATACCTTAATAACTGGATAAGAGCGTATTCTTTCTTATCCTAAATCCTACTTACTTTGGACTCGCCAATATAAATACCAAAAACTGTATTCTAACGACGTTAAAATGAAAAAGAATAATTTCGCTGTAGTGCTCATCATCTCTCTGTTTTTCTTATGGGGATTTGCACTTAATTTAAATCCAATCCTGATTCCACATTTGAAAAAAGCATGTCAGCTAACAGATACACAGTCGGCATTGATCGATTCTGCCTCTTATATCGCTTATTTCCTGATGGCCATACCTGCTGGTAAATTCATGAAAAGGTTTGGCTATAAAGGAGGGATAGTGTTTGGCTTATTGCTTTTTGCTACCGGAGCCTTTCTTTTTTATCCGGCAGCACATACCCGCTCTTATATCTTCTTTCTGGGGGCTTTATTTATCATAGCCAGCGGGCTTACTTTTCTGGAAACAGCAGCAAATCCATACATTACGGTTCTTGGCGACCCCGAAGGTGCTACCCGCCGGTTGAATTTCGCCCAGTCTTTTAATGGTCTGGCGGCAACAATGGCTCCGTTTTTAGGAGGTATGTTTATCCTTTCCGGCCACTCCTTAAATGTAGATGTACAGGCGGCAATGAGTCCGGACCAGCTGAATAGTTATCTTAACAATGAAGCATCGGCAGTACAGGTCCCATTTATTATTATCGGAGTAGTGGTTTTACTGGTGGCGATTTTTCTGATGCGTACACCTTTACCAGAAATTGAGGATGAGGTGGGCATTGAAGAAGAAACAGGCTCATTATGGAAACAGAAAAATCTGATGATGGGCGTAATGGCACAGTTTTTCTACGTAGGTGCACAGGTTTGTGTGAGTAGCTTTTTTATCCGTTTCTCATCACATGTTGCGGGAATCCAGGAGAAATCTGCTGCTTTGTTCCTTTCCGGTGCTTTGCTTGGCTTTATGGTGGGCAGATTTATAGGTACATTTTTAATGAATTATATATCTCCGTCGAAGCTGTTGGCTATCTACAGTATCATCAATATTTTCCTGGTGATTGCAGCCATTATGTTAACCGGTAAGGCATCTGTATATGCTTTAATGGGGGTACAGTTTTTTATGTCTATCATGTTCCCTACTATATTTTCTTTGGGGATCAGAGGCCTGGGGTCAAGAGTCAAAGAAGGTTCGTCGTATATTATTATGGCGATTGTTGGTGGTGCCATCTTCCCTGTAATTATGGGAAGGGTGTCTGACAGGACAAATATTCAAACAGCTTACATTGTCCCTGCTATTTGTTTCTGTGTAGTCTTTTATTTTGCCCTTACTAACCTGCGGGTTAAAAAATTGAAGCTGAGCACCGCGCACTAATGAATTATAAATAACAAACAATTATATTCCAATGAAGAGATATTGTTTAGGTCTTGGGCTGATCAACGACCCTCTGTTGATTGCAGCTTATGAAGAGGTCCACCGAAATGTATGGCCGGAAATCAAAGCGAGTATTCTTGCCACCGGTATCCTGGCTATGGAGATTTACAGGGTGGATAACTTATTGTTCATGATTATGGATACTGAAGATGATTTTAGTTTCGCAAAAAAAGCAGAAATGGACGCTGCTAACCCTAAAGTGCAGGAATGGGAAGATCTGATGTGGACATATCAGCAAGCATTGCCTTCTGCAAAACCGGGTGAGAAATGGAAGTTAATGGATAGGATCTTTGAATTTTATAAGTAAATTGAGTAAGATAAACGTTGCTGTTTACTGTTGACCGTATAAAATATAT
>JAATFQ010000213.1 GCA_015655115.1 Sphingobacteriales bacterium | reverse complement strand
ATTCCTGTCAAAGACTTATTTTATAATAAGTTGAAGGGAACAAGGAAGGTCGCCATTATGGGAGCAGATCGTAAGCATACTGCTACACGTCTGGCCAATTATTTTGAGGAACAGCGTGATGTAGATTTTTATGGTTTCATTGAGAAGAAGGAGTCTTTAGCTGCTGCTGCTGCTACCGGTGTAAAAGATGTATATGTAGTTATTGCAAATGAACGGTTAAATGAAGTTTCTGCATTGCTGAAAGAGGCTGATCAGCAATTTCTCCGGCTGAAGTTTGTACCTAATCTGGAAAAACCATTGTCTGACAGCTACACGGTGAATTATCTGGGTAGTGAGTTCCCGGTGATTACTTTGAGGCACGAGCCGCTGGAAGATATCACAAACAGGTTGAAAAAAAGAGCTATAGATATCGTGTTCAGTACTGCAGTGATTGTTTTGATCTTGAGCTGGTTATATCCTTTAGTGGGGTTACTGATTAAGCTGCAGAGCAGAGGGCCGGTCTTATTTAAACAATTGCGGAGCGGCAGGAATGATGTTCCCTTTTTATGCTACAAGTTTCGCAGCATGCAGGTAAACGATGACAGTGATGAGAAACAGGCTTCAAAAGAAGATAGACGGATTACTGCTTTTGGCCATTTTTTGAGGAGAACTGGTCTGGATGAGATGCCCCAGTTTTTCAATGTATTTATGGGCGATATGAGTGTAGTTGGTCCGCGGCCCCACATGTTGAAACACACTGAGCAGTATAAGGTAATTATTAACCAGTATATGGTACGCCACTTTTTAAAACCAGGAATAACCGGCTGGGCACAGGTGAATGGTTTCCGCGGGGAAACAAAGGAATTGAAAGATATGGAGGGGCGTGTAGAGTGTGATATTTATTATCTGGAAAAATGGACTGCTATGCTGGATGTAAAGATTGTTTTGATGACCATAATCAATGGACTGCGCGGCGATAAGAATGCGTATTAACACTGCTGTATTTAAGCATTACTTTATGCTTATTTCATTGTTTAAATAGATATTCGACTAATAGTAGCATATATTTCATATTCACCGATTTTTTCTTTTATCTTTGCGCCTCAGTTTTACACCACGCTATTTTACTATGAAAGTTGCTTTAATAACAGGTATTACCGGACAGGACGGGGCTTATTTGGCTGAGTTTCTTTTAAAAAAGGGATACTTTGTCCACGGTTTGAAAAGGCGTTCTTCGCTATTTAATACAGATCGTATTGATCATCTGTACCAGGATCAGCATGAAAATGCGGTCAATTTTAAACTGCACTTCGGTGATTTAACTGACTCAACAAATTTAATCCGCATTGTACAGGAAGTACAGCCTGATGAGATTTATAACCTCGCGGCCATGAGCCATGTACAGGTGAGTTTCGAAATGCCGGAATATACAGCAAATGCTGATGGTATTGGTACTTTGAGATTGCTGGAAGCTGTAAGAATCCTGGGATTAGAGAAAAAGACCCGGATTTACCAGGCATCAACTTCGGAGTTGTATGGTTTGGTACAGGCGGTACCTCAGAGTGAAACCACTCCTTTTTATCCGCGTTCACCTTATGCGGTGGCTAAGATCTATGGATATTGGATTACGGTTAACTACCGTGAAGCTTATGGGATGTTTGCCTGTAATGGTATTCTGTTTAATCACGAGAGTCCGCTGAGAGGCGAAACCTTTGTGACCCGGAAGATTACACGTGCTGCCTGTAAGATTGCATTAGGGCTGCAGAAATGTTTATATCTGGGGAATCTGTCTGCACAGCGGGACTGGGGCCATGCGAAAGATTATGTTGAAGCCATGTGGCTGATTTTGCAGCAGGATGTTGCCGAGGATTTTGTAATAGCGACAGGTGTGACCACTACTGTGCGGGATTTTGTGAAGATGAGTTTCGCAGAGTTAGGTATTGAGGTTGAGTTTAGTGGTAAGGATGAACATGAAAGAGGTGTGATTATTGATGTAGATCAGGATCTAGTCAATGCCTTAGGATTAAATGATACTTATCTGAAACCCGGGACTACAGTAGTGAGTGTTGACGCGAAATATTTCAGGCCTACAGAAGTCGATTTATTACTGGGCGACCCTACTAAATCTAAAACTAAGCTGGGCTGGGTACCCAAATATGATTTGCCTTTACTAGTTAAGGATATGATGGCATCTGATTTGCACTTGATGAAAAAAGACCAACATTTGAAAACCGGGGGCTTTAAAACATTGAATTACTTCGAATAAAATATTATTACAATACTTAATATCATTACCACTATCTATATTAATATGATTTCTAAAAAGATATTTGCCGCGGTTTTAATTTTTTGCGGTATACTGGTTTTTCAGCGTGCTGCTGCGCAGACTAACTATTCTGATGTTAAGGTTGATGATCTGACTGATACGCAGATCAGGCAATTGATACAGAAAGCTGAATCTGTAGGGTACAATGATGCGCAACTGGAGCAAATGGCTGCGGCACAGGGTATGCAGCCTGCTGAAGTGCAGAAATTGAGAATCCGTGTGGAAAAGATCAGAAAAGAAGGTGGTAATGGCACTTCTTCCACTAAAAATAGTCAGGGTAAAAACCTTGCTAACGGCCGGAATACTGAGATGAGTGGCAGGAGCTACGACGACGATTCGGATGACGCTGATACATCATTAACAGGACGCAGAAACCTCGCAGATAATAAAAAGAAAGAAATGAGGGATGCTTTTGGCAACCTGATCCCCAAAATATTTGGTGCTGAACTATTTAAAAATAGCAATATTAAATTTGAGCCTAACCTGAGAATGGCAACTCCTAAAAGTTATATCATTGGCCCGGATGACCAGTTACTGATTGACTTAACGGGCGACAATGAAGCTAATTACGAGTTAAAAGTGAATCCTGAGGGAACTATCCGGTTAGAATATGTCGGTTTAGTATCTGTAGGAGGTTTATCGGTTGAGCAGGCAATTTCAAAGATTCGCAATCTAATGTCGCGCACCTATCCGGGATTAAAAAATGGACGTACACAGGTAGCTGTAAACCTTGGAAATATCAGGAGCATAAAAGTTACGCTGCTTGGAGAAGTAGTTAAACCGGGTTCTTATACATTATCTTCTTTATCTACTGTATTTAATGCGTTGAATGCATCTGGGGGACCGAATGAAAATGGGTCGTTCAGAAAGATCCAGGTGATCCGTAATAATAAGGTCGTGGCTACGATTGATGTTTATAATTTTCTTTTAAAAGGGATACAGAACGGGAATATCCGTCTTCAGGATCAGGATGTAATCAATGTTCCTGTTTACCAGACGCGTGTAGAAATGAGTGGTGAAGTAAAGAGACCTGCATTATTCGAGGTTTTAAACACGGAATCGCTTGAAGATGTAATCGGTTTTGCGGGTGGATTCTCTAATAAAGCTTATACAGCGAAGATTAAAGTGCTGCAGAATACCAATAAGGAAAGAAGGATCACTGATGTGAATGCTGATGATTTTGGTAAATACAATCCTTTAAATGGCGATAAGTATGTAGTAGAACAGATCCTGGACCGTTTTGCTAACCGGGTGGAGATTTCAGGTGCTGTGTTCAGACCAGGACAGTATGAGTTGGAAGATGGGCTTACCTTAAAACAGCTGATTTTAAAGGCTGATGGTTTAAAAGAGGATGCTTTTTTAAACAGGGGCTATATCTCGCGCCTGAATTCAGATAACAGCCTGGCTTTACAATCGTTTGAGGTTGATAAAATACTAAATGGGACGCAACAGGATATTCCATTACGTAGGGAGGATAAGGTGACGATTGCTTCTATTTTCGATTTGCGCGATGAATATAAGGTTGAGATTAAGGGTGAAGTAAGAAACCCTGGTTCTTTTAAGTATGGGGAAGGAATGACATTGGAATCTTTAATTCAAATGGCTGGTGGTTTTAATGAAGGGGCTACACCTAATAGGATTGAGATTGCGAGAAGGATAAAGAATAGCGATGCGCATTCTATCACTGCAAAGACGGCTGAAGTCTTTAATGTGAGGATTTCTCCTGATTTTAAGTTGCAGGTTACTACATTTATATTACAACCTTTTGATATTGTGTCTATCCGTAATGCTGAAGGCTATCAGGTGCAGCAGCAGGTTAAAGTTGAAGGAGAGGTGATGTATCCTGGAATTTATACTGTTATCAGTAAGGATGAGCGTATTTCTGACATTATCAAAAGAGCTGGTGGTTTAACTGCGGTTTCTTTTGCTGAAGGTGCTTCATTAAGGCGACCTGGTCCGGAACGCGTTTTGGAAGTGGATTCGCTTGACAATAATGGAAATTTGATTAAGGGTAAACGAATGAATCCTGCGGATAAAAATTCAAAGGACAGACGCCGTGAGGAAATGCAGAAATTAGCTAACCTGAAAAGATTGCAGGCTGATGGGAATGGCTCTGTCCTAGATACGGCTCAATTAGCACAGGAAGCGGATATTTTAGGCAGTGACTTGGTTGGGATTGATTTGGTAAATATTCTAAAGAAACCTAAATCAAAGTATGATTTATTAATGGAAGACGGTGACGTGATCAGGGTACCTAAACAACTGCAGACAGTTAAGGTTACCGGAGAGGTACTCAGACCTATTAACGTGGTATATAGCTCTGGCAAAAGTATGAAGAATTACATTAACGGTGCCGGTGGATTTACTTATAATGCAAATAAAAAGGGTGCGTATATTCAATATGCCAATGGTTCGGTAGATGCGAATAGGAAGGTGTTATTTTTTAACAATTATCCAAGGGTTAAACCGGGTGCGGAGATTTTTGTGCCTAAAAGAGAACCAAGACAGAAACTTGGTGCGGCTGGTTTAGTTGGGATTTTTTCCGGTTTGGCTACGGTAGCAGCAGTATTAATAAGTGTATTGAAGTAGTATTACTATATATCGGATATAAAAAAATGGATTCAAAAAACATTAGTACTGAAGTGACTACTTTAAATGAAGTTTCGTTAAAAGTTTTGGTTCATAATATAAAGGAATGGTTTGCCTATCTCCAAAGTAAAATTCTGATTATCTGCTTAGTGAGCGTATTTGGCGGCTTACTTGGCTTTTGTTTCGCATATTTTAAGCAATCAAGTTATTCGGCTACAACTACTTTTGTATTATCTGAAGACTCAGGATCCGGTGGTTTAGGAAATCTGGGTGGATTAGCATCTATGGTTGGAGTAGATATAGGTGGTAGTGGCGGTGGGATTTTTCAAGGTGATAATATTCTTGAATTATACAAATCCCGTACTATGATAGAAAAGGCTTTACTTACAGAAGTGGATTATAATGGTAAAAATCAGCTGTTGGTAAGCAGATATATTAATTTTAAAGGTTTAAAAAAGAAGTGGGACAAAAAGAATGAATTAAAGAATTTCAAATTTACATTAAAATACCTCCCACCTAATTCAAGTTCAAAGAGACTTCAGGATAGTGTTTTAGGTACAATTGTAGATGATCTTAATAAAACTAGTCTCAATGTTGCTAAGCCAGACAAAAAACTCAGCATTATTAAAGTTGAAGTTAAAGCAGAAGATGAAGTTTTTGCAAAATCATTCAATAATGCCATCGTTGAAAATGTAAATCAATTTTACATTGAAACCAAGACCAAGAAGTCTCTTGAAAATGTATCAATACTTCAACAAAAGGTTGATTCTGTACGTTCAGTGATGAACGGGGCGATTTATCGTGCCGCAGCTACAAATGATGCCACACCAAACTTAAATCCAACACGGCAGATTCAGCGTGCTGCACCGGTTCAACGATCCCAATTCTCAGCGGAGACAAATAAGGCAATTCTTGAAGAGCTTGTTAAAAACCTTGAATTGTCAAAGATCTCTTTGCGGAGAGAGACGCCGTTAATCCAAGTAATAGACCAACCTATTTATCCTTTAAAAAAAGAGGTCTTTGGAACGCCAAAAGGGACAATAATGGGAATGATAATATTTTTTTTACTAACCTGCATATGGCTTTTTTTCAGAAGATCATTCGCTTTACAAAATGAGAAATGATTTTTATTTTTTTTAAAAGATTAATTTGTAATTGTATTTATGATTCTTAAGTTATTTGATAAGTTTTTAGACAAGGAATCTAAATCTAGAAATGCTCAGCTGAATTCTCTTCTGTCTGCTTTTTTTAGAGGAATAGCAATTTTTTGCAATTTTTTACTCGTTCCAATCACTTTGAATTACTTAGATGTAAATAATTATGGGGTATGGCTGACGCTAACCTCCATTACTGCATGGCTATCTTTTATGGATATAGGTTTAGGCAATGGCTTGCGAAATAAGCTTGCAGAATCATTGGCAACTGGGGAGAAAGTATTGGCTCGTGAATATGTTACTACTACATATGGTATGTTTAGTGCGATAATGTTATGCATATTTATTGTTTTTGCTATTGTCAATCCGTTTTTGGACTGGAAAGGTATACTCAAGACTGAATTAGAATATCATCAACTTTTGGTTTTAACCTATGTACTTGTTTTTTCATTTTGTTTGAGATTGGTTTTGGATTTGGCTGGGATGATTATTGTTGCAATGCATAAACCTTATGTTAAGGCTATGCTTGATTTTTTTATAAGCTTCTTTACGTTGATATTTATATATATCTTAACTCAAGTTCATTATAAGTCGTTTTTGATGTTTGGCGTTTTGGTCACGTTAATGCCAGTCTTAGTGCTAGCAATATACAGTTACTTTCTATTTCGTAATAAATCGCCATACAATTATCTGAAGCCCTCATATAGCCATTTTAAAAAAATACACATAGACGTGCTATTGAGTTTAGGAGTTCAATTTTTTATAATTCAGTTAGCAACACTAATTATATTTTCGACCGATAATATCTTGATTACCCAACTTTTCTCACCAGCAGAGGTAGCCTCATTTAATATTGCGTATAAGTACTATAGTGTTATGGCAATGTGTTTTTCTATCATTATCTTACCTTACTGGTCGGCCTTTACAACTGCTTATTTTCAACGGGAGTTCACATGGATTCGCGGAGCTTTCAGAAAGCTAATTGTAATTTGGCTCTTGCAGATATTAGGGGTGGCTTTAATGATTCTGGTTTCTCAAAAAATTTATACTATATGGGTTGGTGATACCATACACATACCTTTATTACTGAATATGTCACTAGGTTTGTTCACGATTATTTGCAATTGGAACAACATCTTCGTATTCTTTTTAAATGGTGTATCTAAAATTAGATTGCAAATTTATAATGCTGTTTTTATATGCATTGTGAATGTACCTTTATCCTATTTTTTGGTGAGGCAACTTAATTTTGGGTTGGCATCAATTGTTTTGGCAAATTGTCTTTGTCTTGCTTTAAGCTCCTTTTGGGCTCCAATCCAATGTTATAAAATTATAAATAATCAAGCTCATGGAATTTGGGATAAATAAATTGTTTAATGGATACAGGAAAATAATTGGGGCAAATAAGTTGTTTCAAAATTCAAATGTTAATGTACAGATTACCGGGCAAAATGCTTCTGATCTTATAAAAGATAAATTGGATTCAGGTGCACCACTGATGATCTCCCGTTTCGGAGGGAATGAACTTAAATGTATATTGAATTATTATTTCATTAATCGTAGCCTGGCAGGAAATATCTTAAATCTAATTAGAGGCGTGCCTTATTTTAGATACTTTCGCCCGGATGTACTTGTGGATATGAATAATGGGGCAGGTTTTTTTCCTTCTACTCCACAGAATGCAAAAAAATTCGCTCAGATGGCATTTGATGATATTGCGGAAATTGACATTTTAGGATCCTGGTTTTCGCATGAGAGATATTTATATGATTACATGAATGTCAATCATGTAAGAGTTCATTTGGAAGACTTAGTTTCGTTCAACCATCCAGACCCCTGGAGCATAGCACTCGCCGGAAAAAAAGTGCTGGTTATACATCCATTTGAGGAAACAATTAAAAATCAATATGAAAAACATACGTTTTTGTTTGAAAATAAAAACGTACTCCCGGCATTTAAATTGACAACTTATAAGTCTTTGCAGTCGATTGCAGGAAACGACATTGGTTTTACAGATTGGTTTGCGGCTTTAGAAAAGATGAAATCGGATATAACAGCACTAGATTTTGATATTGCTATAATTGGATGTGGAGCGTATGGAATGCCATTGGCAGCCCATATTAAGCGAATGGGCAAGCAAGCAATACACCTTGGTGGAGTAACACAATGTCTTTTTGGAATTAAAGGGAAAAGATGGGAAACTCTTCCATATGATTATCAGGATAAATTTTATAATCCTTATTGGGTAAGACCAAATTCGGCAGAGACACCTCCTCATGCAAGTACAGTTGAAGACAGTTGCTATTGGTAAATATATTTATGAAAGTACTTTACGATCATCAGACATTTGGACTCCAGGAATATGGAGGGGTATCAAGATATTTCTATGAACTTATTAAAAGAGGCAAGGAAGATCAAGCTTTGGAGGTCGGCTTATCAATAAAATTATCAAATAATGCTTACCTGAAATTAGATAAAAAAAATAAAGTCAGTACCTTTTTTCCAGAATATAAATTTAAAGGCAAAGAGCGGATAATGAACTTCATTAATAAAGCAAACTCTATAATAGAGATTGGCAAAAAGCAACAAGACATTTTTCATCCTACTTATTATGATCCGTACTTTATTGAAAGGTTAAAGGGAAAACCTTACGTTATCACATTTCATGATATGATACATGAAAAGTTTTCTGATAAATACGCCTCTTTGGCAGTTGAGAAGAATTTGCTCGAGAGAAAGCAGTTACTTGCAGATAATGCAGCGAAAGTAATTGCCATATCTGAATCTACAAAATCTGATATGATAGAAATTCTTGGTATTCATCCTGATAAAATTGAAGTAATTTACCATGCAAGCTCCATCAATGCCTTAAGTGCGGCTAATCAGTCTATATTTCCATTTCCTTATTTGCTTTATGTAGGCAATAGAATTGATTACAAAAATTTCAACTTTTTCTTGCATTCTGTAAGCTCATTATTACATAAAGGAGAAGTTAAGTTAGTTTGTGCCGGTGGGGGAAAGTTAAATCAGGAAGAAGTGCAACTTATTCGAAAATTAAATATCAAAAATGAGGTTTTTCAAATCAGTTTTGATGATGGAATGCTTGCGACTCTTTATAAACACGCTGAAGCCTTCGTTTTTCCAAGTCTGTACGAAGGGTTTGGCATCCCCATTTTGGAAGCTTTTTCATGCGGGTGCCCATGTTTAATAAGTAACGTAAGTTCTATGCCTGAAGTTGCAGGTAATGCTGCAGTATATTTTGATCCCACCGATTCACTTTCAATAGAAAATGCTGTTTCGTCAATTTTGCACGATAAAGATAAATTGGATGAACTTAGAAAGTTAGGGTTTTCACGGTATAAGAACTTTTCCTGGGATAAAACTTATAAAGAAACCGTCCGGATATATCACTCAGTTCATAATAACTAATAGTTTGAATAGGATATTGTACTATGAAAATATGGATATATACTTTAATTTAGACATATGTTGACGTCAATTATTACTGTTGTTTTTAACGGGGAAATAACATTGGAAGACACTATTATAAGTGTTCTTCAACAAACTAAGACTTTTACTGATATTGAATATATCATTATTGATGGAGCTTCTACTGATTCTACCGTAAAAATTATTGAGAAATATCGGATCATATTTGAAGAGAGGGGGATTTATTATAAATGGATTTCACAGCCTGATACAGGTATTTTTGATGCTATGAATAGGGGGTTGGAATTGTCAAAATCGGAGTGGGTCATATTTATGAATTCGGGAGATATGTTTTATAGTCCGGAAATATTAGACTCTGTTTTCGCACAGGATCTTAGCCCATATAATTTAATATACGGTGATGTTGAATTATATGATGACAATGATGTATATCAGTTTAAAAGTAGAACGAATAAGTACAAAATTAATTTAAACGCAGTGTGCCATCAATCCGTATTTATTAGGAGATTGGGGCACCCGCATTTTAATTTGAAATATAAACTTGCGGCAGATCATGATATTATTTATGATTATATAAAAGAGGGAAATGTCTTATATATACCAGTCATAATATCAAGGATCCTTATTGGCGGTGCTAGTTCAGATTTGAAACGAACACGTAAAGAAAAATTGGAGATTTCACTGAAAAAAGGAAAAACAATTGATCATGTTCTCGCTTTTACAATTTTCGGGTACAATTTTTTAAAAGGTAATTTGAAGAATATGTTGCTTAGATTTTTTCCTAAAGAATTATTTAAAGTAATACGTAATTTTAAAAACAAAGTAGAACAATTGTAATGATTAGTATAAAAAATCCTATTGTTTTATTTATTGTTACATGGTTGAGTGTATTATTCATGTATTCAAGGCAGTACAGTTTAATTTTAACGGCTTTAAATGATAACACCATTATATATATAGCTTTAACATGCTTTATATTAATGCTTTCATTTTCTATAATGAGGTTACTATTTCGAAACGTTCAGTTTTCCAATGAAAATATTTATGAAGTTAACCCATATATAATAAAACAATTAAAATGGGTTTTAGGAATTTGGATCGCCTTCTCAATGATTGAAATTCTTTATTTTAAGGGATTACCGCTCCTTGCTCTATTGGGCATTGGGTCTGGAGTTTATACGGAGTGGGGTTTGCCAAGTCTACATGGACTATTAAATGCAATGATAATTACCCTGTCCAATTATATGATTTATCTTTTTCTAAAGACAAAAGATAAAAAATATCTTTATTTTTTTCTGAGTTGCCTATGCTGGCCTATATTATTAGTCACTAGACAAGTTTTTATGAGCATGGTTGTACAGGCGACATTAATTTATCTGGTAACAAATAAGATAAAAACACACACTATTTTTAAAGTGATCTTAGCCGCTTTTGTCATAGTTTATTTATTTGGTGTTATAGGGGACTTACGCTCTGAAGATCCTGAGTCTTTTGTTGTTTTGGCTGAGCCTTCTGCTGATTATCCCACATGGCTTCCTTCTGGATTTTTATGGGTTTATATTTATATAGCTTCCCCCTTAAATAACATTAATTTCAATATTGATCATTATAAGGCATTTGACTTTAACCTTGCACCAATTCTTTCTCCATTTTTTCCTTCTGTAATAAGAGATAAATTTTTTGATGTACCTAACCAGGATTTTCAATTAGTTAAGGACTATTTTAACGTTTCCAGTATGTTCCCGACTTTTATCAATTCTTTTGGTTATTGGGGATCTATCATAAGCTATTTTTTTCTGGGGTCAGGACTGAGTTTTGTATTTCTAAAGACCAAACAAAGAATTGTACCCGCTATGTGGGTATTTGTCTTAATTGTTTTATTGCACAATGTCATGTTTTCAATTTTTGTCGACTTTTTTACAAGTTTGGTATTTGTTTTCCAAATGGTCTTACATTTAATAATTGGAACAACTATAAAGAAGTATAATGATTAAATTTAGTGTCGTTATCCCAGCCTATAATGCGTCAGAGACTATAGTCAGTACGATAGAATCTTGTTTAGGCCAATCATTTATTCCGTTTGAAATTATCGTTATTGATGACTGCAGTACAGATGAAACAGTTGCTTTGGTTCAGGCCAAATTTAGCGGAAGTATAGTCAAAATCATCTCTTTTAGTGTAAATCAAGGCGTCGCGAAAGCAAGAAATCATGGATGGGAGTTAGCTGCAGGAGACTATATTGCTTTTCTTGATGCTGACGATATTTGGCACAAAGAAAAATTAATGATTATCAGTGAGATTCTTGATTTTGAAGGTGTTGTATGCCTGGGGCATTTGTATACCCATAACTATAAACTTCTAAATATAATTCCTTCATTTATTCTAAAACGGGAGTTGACATTCTATAATTTGCTGATTAGGAATTATTTTAATACATCTTCACTAGTCGTAAAGCGGGACATTGTATTTAGATTTAATGAGAGTATGAGATACACTGAGGATCATGAACTGCTTATAAGAATCAGTGCAATACATAAAATACTTTTGTTGAACGTTTATCTTACGCTGTTGGGAAGACCACAATTATCCAAGGGTGGGTTGAGTGGAAATAAGCTCAAAATGCGACTTGGTGAAATGAAAATGTATTTTTCGGCTGCAAGGTCGAAATCTATTGTTTATGTTTTTTTACCTGTCTTAATAGTTTATTCCTGTTTCAAGCATCTAATCAAAATTTTTAAATGAAGTTAAACAATATTGCGGTGTATTGAGGAGGTTTTTCTTCAGATAAGTATTACTCGATATATAAAAATAATAGATTATGATTTTCCAATACGATATAACTTGCAGTCTGGTGAGTTATAAAAATGACAGACAGATTTTATTGGCTGCAATAAATAGTTTTTTAAATACTACACTCAAAGTTAAACTCTACCTGATAGATAATTCGCCAACTGATGAGCTGAAAGACCTCATTTTTAGCGATCGCGTAGAGTATATTTTTAATCCTGCTAATCCTGGCTTTGGTGCGGCACATAATATTGCGATTAAAAAAGCTATAACAGAGAAATCAATCTATCATTTGATACTGAATCCAGATATTTTTTTTGAAGGTGGAGTTTTGGAGAAGTTAGTTTCATTTATGAATGTAAATAAGGATATAGGGCATGTTATGCCTAAAGTTCTTTATCCAAATAACGAAATTCAATACTTATGCAAAACAAATCCAACTCCTTTCGACCTATTTGCACGGCGATTTATGCCTGGGCCTATAAAGAAGTTGTTTAAGGCAAGAATGGATAAATATGAATATAAAGACAAAGATTATAGCCGTATTATGTTCAATATACCGTACTTATCAGGATGCTTCATGTTTCTAAGAACAGATACTTTAAAAAAAGTTGGTTTATTTGATGATCGTATCTTTATGTACATTGAAGATGCGGATTTAACAAGGAGGTTTCTGGAAGTATCGAAAACTGCATATTATCCTGACGCAGTTGTTTATCATCATTTTGCCAAAGGTTCTCATAAGAATTGGAAATTGACATGGTATTCTATTCATGGTGCATATATATATTTTAATAAATGGGGTTGGTTTTGATAAAATGAAAAATTTCCTATGCGATACAACTAGATTTAAAATGAAAAAAGTCGATTTACCACGTTTCCGGGCATGATAATGCTTATTTATCTAAGCTCATTAAATCAGATATTTTGAATAATTACTTATGAAAATTCTAATTACAGGCGCAGCCGGATTCTTAGGAAAAGAAATTTCAGCATCTTTGTATGATCATGAAATTATTTCTTTGGGAAGATCCGCATCAACAATTATCTCTGATATTACTGAAAGTATACCTGATTTGCCACAAGTGAATCTGGTTATTCACGCGGCAGGCAAAGCACATAGTGTACCAAGAACTGCACTGGAAATTAATTCTTTTTTTGAGGTTAATGTAAAAGGTACATCAAATCTCTTGTCAGCGCTAAGGTCCTCCGGAGCTATTCCAGAAGCTTTTGTCTTCATCAGTTCGGTTTCCGTTTACGGGAAAGAGAGTGGAAACCTAATTAATGAGGAAAGTCCACTTATTGCATCCGATCCTTATGGACAAAGTAAAATTCAGGCTGAACAGCTGGTTCAACAATGGTGTATTGATAATGGCGTAAGATGCACAATTTTGAGGCTTCCACTAATAGCGGGGCCTAATCCACCTGGCAATTTAAAGTATATGGTTGAAGGTATTCGAAAGGGCTTTTACTTAAATATAGGGAAGGGTAATGCCAGAAAGAGTATTATATTAGTTAATGATGTCGCTGCTATTATTTTAAAGGCTGAAATAATTGGAGGCGTATATAATCTGACTGATGGTTATCATCCATCGTTTGCAGAGCTTGCACATTTAATCTCAAGCCAGCTGGATAAAAATGAGCCACCCACGATTCCTATGTGGTTAGCAAAAGTTATGGCGAGAGTGGGCGACCTATTTGGAAATAAATTTCCGATTAATTCTGCCAGATTACAAAAGATAACATCTGATCTAACATTTGATGATTCAAAGGCCAGGAATTTTTTGGGGTGGAATCCAACTCAGGTTCTCGATGGATTCAAGATAAAATAAAATATATGTCAGTTGGCAACCTCTCTATAATTCTCTGTATACTTGTTCTACTTGAAGTGATTTATTTCAAGATTGCATATTATTTTAATATAATTGATAAACCCAATCACCGCAGTTCTCATAATCTTGCAACCATCCGTGGAGGAGGTATTATCTTTGGTATTTCTATACTTATTTTTTGCTTTACTTGCGGATTTTCATATCCTTATTTTACAGCTGGAGTTTTTTTAATCTCCTTAATTAGCTTTCTTGATGATCTAATTACGCTTAATAATAAAATTAGGCTGTTTATACATTTACTATCTGTGGCCTTACTGTTTTATGAACTAAACCTTTTCACTTTACAATGGTATTGGCTATTTGTTGTGGCTGTTTTTGTAATCGGAACTATTAATGCTTATAATTTCATGGATGGCATTAATGGAATTACTGGTGCCTACAGTTTTCTGGCTATTGTTACTTTGTATTATATTGACGTTTATGTTGTGACGTTCGTTGCTAAGGATTTTTTGTTAATAACCGGGCTTGCTTTGATGGTTTTTAATTTTTTTAATTTTAGGAAAAAGGCTAAGTGTTTTGCCGGAGATGTGGGGAGTATTGGAATTGCATTTATTATTCTCTTCTTGTTACTAAAATTGATAATTAAGACGGAAAACTTTAGCTACATTTTATTACTACTTGTTTATGGGCTTGATGCTGTTAGTACTATTACATTTAGATATGTCAGAAAAGAAAATATTTTTGAGGCTCATAGGTCCCATTTTTACCAGTATTGGACAAATGAAAGAAATGTTCCTCATTTAATAGTATCCGGTAGCTATGTGTTGGTGCAAATGACAGTGAACTTACTGCTGCTTTTAATCTTGCCAAATTCCACATTCTTACTTTGTTTAACTTTGTTTTTTTGTGCTTTAATTTTTATAATCATCAGGTTTTCGGTTGAAGGATCACCTCGGTTATTGGGAGGCAAGCATGGAGACTAATTAGGTATTAATTAAACAGCACCTTACATTAGGTAGCCAATAAAAGAAAATATGTTGAGAAAAATTTGCATTTTATTATTTAATTTTAGTATTTTTTTTGCATGTATTTTACGTGCGCAGTCATTACCTGTTGGTTCAGCAGTACTGGAAGATTATTACCGGCGCAGACAGCTATTGGGGGAGTTGAATCCTGAAGTCTCTTTTTCCGTAAGACCCCTGTTCCCCATCACATCATTTAAAGTGGACAATGTGTTTGATCCGGATGGTACCTCAGACGCTAATAGTCATTTCAGGAATAGTAGCAAATTACTATTTGCTAAGGGTACTGGGGAAATTCAAATTTTGCCATTATCATGGCAGCAACAGTTTAATTCACACCACCCATATGGTTGGAATGATGGTGCGATGATTCCTGCAAGAGGGTATCAGACTATGGGTAGTGGCGGTGTTTTTGTTAAATTCGGCTTATTGAGTATACAATTGCGGCCGGAATTTGTTTATGCACAAAATAAAAGGTTTGAAGGTTTTGGCCTTGGCAAGAACGATGAGGAAATATCAAAATATTATGAATTTCAATCTAAAATTGATGCTCCTGAGCAGTTTGGTTCTGGAGCGTACAATAAGTTTAATTGGGGGCAGAGCAGTGTACGCCTGACTATTGGGATGGCTTCTTTTGGATTATCTAATGAGAATATTTGGTGGGGCCCTGGAAAAAGGAATTCTATAATAATGAGCAATAATGCAGCAGGATTTAAGCATTTAACTTTGAATACTGTGCGGCCTGTAAAAACGATTATCGGATCTTTTGAGGGGCAGATAATCGCGGGGAAATTGGAGAATTCAGGTATTGATCCGTTATTGACTAATGAAGGTTTTTTTGATCGGGCAACCTATGGGCAGCAGAATTCAGACTGGAGATATCTAACTGGATTTAACATTAATTATCAACCAAAATGGGTACCAGGATTATTTTTGGGATTTACAAGAGACTTTATGTCTTACCATAAAGATATGAATAGTTGGGGTGATTATTTCCCCTTTTTTACGCCTGTACAAAAGGCTAAGTCTGGAATTGAAGGCGATCCTTTTGTACGTGATCAGCGGATTGCCCTATATGGCAGATGGATTTTTCAAAAAGCTCATGCAGAAATTTACTTTGAATATGGATTAAACGACAATTCCTATAATTTTAGAGATTTTGCGGGCTCACCTGATCATGCACGAGCATATATCGTTGGTTTTTCAAAATTAGTCCCTTTATCGGGTAGAAAAGGTGAATTTATTCAAGTAAACGCGGAAATTACGCAAATGTCGCAAACCGTTGACAGATTGGTAAGGGGTGCTGGAGGATTTTATCAGCATGGCGAGGTTAAGCAGGGATACACTAATCTAGGGGAGGTGTTAGGTGCTGGAATTGGGAGTGGAGGAAATTTGCAGTCTATAGAGATGAGTTGGGTTAAAGGACTGAAAAAAATAGGACTAGGTTTTGAGCGGTATGAACATAATGCCGATTTTTATGACAGTTTTATTGGTGAGCTAAATAAAAATAATAGAAGATGGGTTGATTTTGCTTTGGCAGCCCAGGGAGAATGGAAATACAAAAATCTATTGTTCAACATGAAACTCCAGGGTATCAAATCTTTAAACTATCAATGGCGAATGAAAAATTACACTACAGATAAATATTATGTCCCTCATAATGATGTGTTCAATTTTCATGCTGAGCTGGGAACTGTTTTTGTTTTTTAGTACCGTTTCGACTTGGTTATGAACTTGTTTTGTAGCTATTGATGTTTTATATCTTTTTTGGCTAGATATTTATATGTAATTTAGCGGTTATTTGAGTCAAAATATCAATATGAATAAATTTATACTTCCTTGTTTTCTTTTGTTTGTTCTGTTAAGTTCTTGTGCAAAGGATACCAAAAGTGATGCTGTCATTTACTCAAATACTTTTGAGACCGGTGACTTGAAAGGAGTTACGAACGGCGCAATTTCATCTTTTAATAACACCCAAGTTTTGGGGATGTACAATAACAGTGGATTCGATTTGACGCTAAATGATCTTCCCGATCATGATATTGTAGTAATCAGCTTTGATCTGTATGTTCACGATAGTTGGGATGGTAATAAAGCAGGTCTAGATAATATGGATGGCCCTGATATCTGGCAGTTAAAAGCAGATGGAAGCCTGTATATCAATACTACTTTTTCTAACAATGATTGTCCATCCGGGACTTTATGTGCGCCACAGTCTTATCCGGCGGATTATCCTAATAATTATAATAATCCGAAAACAGGTGCTTCTAAAACTGATTTGCCTGGTGTTTGTAGCTGGGCGACGAATGCTAAGGGAAGTACACTATATAAAATCAGCAAGCGTATTAGCCATACGGATAAAATATTGCAGATTCAGTGCCTTGATAAATTATCTCAAAAGAATGCCGCAGACCCAAAATGCGATGAGAGCTGGTCTGTTGATAATATTGTAGTTAGTGTGATTAACCAGAATTAATGAAATCCATTTTGATGAAACATATAAAAATTGCCTTTACAGTTATTCTGCTATTTGCGCTTCATAATGAACTGTCGGCGCAAAGCCTGCCTGTTGGTTCAGTGGCTTTAGAGGATTATTACCGCAGAGCACAACTATTGGGTGAAGCAGATTCGTCGGTTTCTTTTATGATCAGGCCGATATGGCCAAAGTTAAATTTTAAGTCTAAGGATGTATTTTATCAGGATAGTACTGAAAAGAAATTTGATTTGTTAAAAGCTGGATCAGGAACATACAGGTCTAAAAATAAGAAGCTGCTGATGGAGTTGATGCCTATAAACATTCTTGGGCAAATGAATACGCATCATCCTTATGGATGGAATGATGGTGCTATGATTCCTGCAAAAGGCCTGCAGACTTTAGTAAGTGCTGGTGTTTATCTGGAATACGGAATGCTTTCTGTACAACTACGGCCTGAATTGGTTGCAGCAGCAAATACTGAATTTGATACCTTTGATAAAGATCATTATGATGTAATTGCTGCCCGCTATTATGATTTTTATAATAATATTGACCTTCCTGCACGTTTTGGCAAAACAGGATATGCACGTGCCTATTGGGGACAAAGTAGTATCCGGTTAAATTATAAAGCACTTTCTTTTGGTCTGTCTACCGAGAATTTATGGTGGGGGCCGGGGATGCGGAATTCTTTAATCATGAGCAATACAGCGCCTGGCTTCAAGCATCTTACTTTAAATACCAGAAAGCCCATTAGAACAGCTGTCGGATCTTTTGAAGGCCAGTTGATCGCCGGCAGACTGGAAGGATCTGGTTTCGGTGTGCTGGAGCCGGAAAGAGAATATTATGGTGATGCTTTATATATCCCGAAATCTAATGACTGGCGATATATGTCTGGATTGGCCGTAACCTGGCAGCCAAAGTGGGTTCCGGGTTTGTTTTTTGGTTTGACACGTACGTCGCAGTTATATAGCGATGATCTATCTGGTTTTGGAGACTATCTTCCGTTTTTCTCTTCTTCGACAAAGGTGAATGCTGATGGTGCAGTGGATGAGAAACGCGATAACAGAAGTTCAGTGTTTATGCGTTGGCTATGGCCGGAAGAACATGCGGAGATCTATTTTGAATATGGAAATAACAATGATATTGGTACCGCAAGGAATCAATTGCTGGAGCCGCAGCGCAGAAGGGCGTATATTTTTGGCCTAAGAAAGATGCTTCCTTTTAACCAGAGCAGAAATGAAAATCTATTGATAAGTATTGAAGCTGCACAGATGGCGGAGACTTCTCCTGAAGATATAACAGATGCTAACAGCTGGTATATTAATAAGTATGTGCGCCATGGCTATACCAATAGAGGTGAAGTGCTTGGTGCTGGAATAGGCCCTGGAGGTAATTTGCAATCACTGGATGTAAGCTGGGTAAAGGGATTAAAGCGCATTGGATTACAGGTTGAACGTTATGTGCATAATAATGACTTTTACTATTATGCCTATATTGATAGTAAGGACCCTCGAAGGCACTGGACTGATTTTAGCCTGTCGCTGAGTGGGGAATGGAATTATAAGAATTTAGTCTTTAATGCTAAGGTTCAGGGAATACGTTCCTTAAATTATCAATGGTACCTGATACAAAATCCGGGCGATATCATTTGGGTAAATGGACGGGATGCAACTAATTTACAATTTCAGACAGGATTGAGTTACCGCTTTTAATACATGCGCATTATGAAGAAATTATATTTTAGCCTTTTCGTATTAAGCATGTGTGGCTTATGGACAAATCATGTCCAGGGGCAATCTCTTGCCGTTGGAAGTACTGTGCTGGAAGATTATTACCGGCGGAAACAGCTTTTGGGAGAACTGGATTCAACGATTTCTTTTTCCATCAGACCGCTGTACCCAGCGGCTTTAAAGGTTGACAATGTTTTTGATCCCGAAGGTTCGCTGGTGAATGATGGCTATTTTACCTCATCGGGGCCATCGCACTTTGCCAATGGACATGGTGTTTTTCAACTCCTGCCTTTTTCCTTGCAGCAACAGTTTAATTCACACCATCCCTATGGTGGCAACGATGGAGCAATGATCCCCGCAAGAGGATACCAGACACTTGTTGCCGGTGGCTTTTTTGTAAAGCTGGGCCCACTAAGTATTCAGCTTAGACCTGAGTTTGTTTATGCACAGAATAAAGATTTTGATGGATTTGCATTGGATAGATCTGACGCTGAATTGTCTAACTATTATAAGGTATATAATATGCTTGATGCGCCAGAGCAATTTGGCAAAGGGGCGTATCACAAAGCTAACTGGGGACAGAGTAGTATCAGGTTAACTGCTGGTCCTGTTTCTTTGGGCTTGTCTAATGAGAATTTATGGTGGGGACCGGGAATTGCCAATTCTTTAATGATGAGCAATAATGCAGCTGGCTTTAAGCACTTGACATTAAATACAATCAGGCCGATCAAGACCTGGATTGGTTCTTTTGAAGCGCAAATTATAGCTGGTAAATTGGAGAACTCGGGACTTACACCGCTGTCAACTACTACAAATTCTGCTGGAACAGTTTTGTTTAAGCCGTATGATGACGATTGGAGATACCTGACAGGTTTTAATATCAGTTATCAACCCAAATGGATCCCTGGGCTGTTTTTAGGCTTTACCAGGGATTTTATGTCTTACTCTAATGATCTGCATAAATTTGGTGATTATTTTCCTTTTTTTACGCCAGTGCAAAAAATTAAATCCGGTATTGATGGTGATCCGTTTGACAGAGACCAGCGTTTATCAGGGTACGTCAGATGGGTGATGAAAAAAGCAAGGGCAGAAATTTACTTTGAATATGCATTGAATGATAACTCATACAATTTCAGGGACTTTCTGGGATCGCCCGATCATAGCAGGGCTTATACTTTTGGGCTTTCGAAGATGATTGAATTGAAAACCAGGAAAGATGAATTTATTCAGGTAAATGTAGAGGTCAACCAGCTTTCGCAAACAGTTGACAGGTTGATCAGGCCAGCTGGAAATGGGTTTTATCTGCATTATCAGGTTAGACAGGGATATACGAACCTTGGTCAGGTTCTTGGTTCTGGTATGGGAAATAGCGGTAACTTTCAGACTATCAGTTTTAACTGGGTTAAAGGTTTGAAGAAATTGGGCGTAAGTTTCGACCATCTGGAGCATAGCGCAGATTTGTATAATGCTTATATAGGGGATTTAAATGGGAATAGTCGCCGATGGATCGATTTTGCAATCGCTGCACAAGGACAATGGGATTATAAAAACCTCCTGTTCAGTGCAAAGTTGCAAGGGCTTAAATCTTTGAATTACCAATGGAGAATGAAGGATTACACAGCAGATGAATATTACGTTCCACATAATGATGTTTTTAACTTCCATGGTGAGTTAGGAGTCACTTTTAGATTTTAATTATACAAAAGTATACATTTTTGGTGATAATCGGCCCTTTTTAAGGACGTTTGGACAAAAAACAGAAACCACGTTTAATCAGTTTAAGCGTGATTTTTCATTTTAGTTTAGGGCTGTCCAGAAAAAAATACCATCGTAATGGTGTGTATAAGTATTTGTTTTACATGTACTTGATTCTTATTCTTTTGCCTTTTTATAGTTGCCAATTAATAAAATTATTTTTTAATTTTAAATTGGTATGATTTTTTGATTAATTTTGGCAACTACTTAAGCCTAGAAATCTTGTTTAAACAAATAAATATAGTTCCAAGATGGATAATTTTCACAATAGATCTGACGATATGTTTTCTATCGCTTTCCATTGCCTATTTGTTTAGAAAGAATTTTGATTTATCTACTTTAAATTACCTGGAATTTAGCAGGAATGTACTCATCACTGCATTTATTAATACTGCTGTCTTTCTCAGCGTCAAGACTTTTTCTGGAATTATCCGTTTTACAGGTGCCCAGGACTCTTTCAGGATCATTTTTGCAGTAATGCTTTCTAACACACTGTTCTTTCTAATTAATATGACGTTACTGGCAGTTGGCTATGAGCAGTTGATCAGCAACACTATTTTGCTGATCAATGCTGTATTGAGCTTCCTGTTGCTGACAGGTTATAGGATTTTGGTAAAGTACTCTTTTCTGTACGCTAAAAACTTAAAATTAGATACCGTAAGGGTAATGATCTATGGGGCTGGAGAAGCTGGGTTAGCTACAAAACATACTTTCGATCACGACGGTAAAGTCAATAAAAATATCGTTGCGTTTGTAGATGATGACCAACGTAAGATTGGCAAGACAATAGACGGTGTGCGGATTATGGATGCGCAGAATCTTGAGAAGCTTATTCTAGAGCATGAGCTGGATGAGATTATTTTTGCCTCTTACACTATTCCTGAAGAACGTAAAAGCCAGATAGTGGAGATTTGCCTGGACAACAATATTAAGGTTTTAAATATTCCGCCTCCAAGTTTTTGGACTGATGGCAAAATACAGCCTGCACAGATTAAGAAATTGAATATTGAGGAACTATTGGGACGTAAGTCTATCCATATTGATACTAATGGTATTGGATTGCAGTTGAAAGGTAAAACTGTTTTAATTACAGGTGCTGCCGGGTCTATAGGCAGTGAAATCGTCCGTCAGTTGACGAAGTTTGATGTGGGTTTGATTGTGCTGTGCGATCAGGCTGAATCACCTTTGCATGAATTATATCTGGAATTTACTGAGCAGAGGGGTGTCAATTTTGAGATATTCATAGGAGATGTGCGGGATGAGAAACGAATGGATTATTTGTTTAGCACCTATAGACCACACTACGTGTACCATGCCGGGGCGTATAAACATGTCCCATTAATGGAAAACAATGCTTCTGAAGCCATTAAAGCTAATGTTTTAGGGACTAAGATTATTGCAGACAGGGCGGTGAAATACGGAGTGCTTAAATTTGTGATGATCTCTACGGATAAGGCCGTGAACCCTACAAATGTAATGGGTGCCTCCAAGAGAATTGCCGAAATTTATGTGCAGTCTCTTAATAATTCTCTGCACCATAGAAATCATATTTTCAGTAATGGCATGAGTTATATCAATAGTCTGGATGTAAAGCCTATTACCAGGTTTATTACTACTCGTTTTGGAAATGTTTTAGGGTCTAACGGATCGGTGATCCCCAGGTTTACGCAGCAAATTGAGAAAGGTGGCCCGGTTACGGTTACACACCCTGATATTACACGTTATTTTATGACTATTCCTGAGGCATGCAGATTGGTTTTGGAGGCTGGTTGTATGGGCGCAGGTGGTGAGGTATATGTATTTGACATGGGCAAATCTGTAAAGATTGTGGACCTGGCTAAGAAAATGATCCAGCTGGCGGGGTTGGTGCCCTATGAAGATATTAAAATTGAGTTCTCTGGACTAAGGCCTGGAGAAAAATTATATGAAGAGCTATTAAATGATAACGAGAATACACTGCCAACCCACCATGATAAGATTATGATAGGAAAGGTAAGGGAGTATGATTTTGATTTTGTAAATAAACATATTTATGAGTTGATTGCACAGGCAAGGCTCAGCGAGGACAGGACTGTTGTTTCATTGATGAAGGATTTGGTACAGGAATTTAAAAGTAAAAACTCTATATTCGAAGAACTGGATCAGAAAGCCTGATCTTGGTTTTGATATGGCAAAAAATTACTTCTATAATTTACTCCTTTCGATCACTAATATTTTATTTCCTATACTAAGCTTTCCCTACGTTTCCAGGATCCTCGGTCCGGAAGGGATCGGAAAGGTTCAGTTTGTTTATTCTTTCGCACAGTATTTTGCTCTTGTTGCTGCTATCGGCATCCCTATTTATGGGATGAAGGAAATAGCCAGGTACAGGGACGATTTCGAAGGGCGCTCTAAAGTGTTTTCTGAACTTCTGGTTATTTATCTATTGACCAGCATTTGTCTGTGCGCCGTATACCTGGTGGTTATCTCTTCTTTTCCTTTTTTTAATGCAGATAGGGATATGTACTTGTCGGCTGCTGGTATGGTTGTCTTATCTTTCTGTTATATTGAGTGGCTGTATACAGGTATGGAGCAGTTTAAGGCTGTTGCGCTGCGCTCAGTGCTGTTTAAATTGATAGGGCTGGTATTGATGTACCTTTTTATCAAAGAGCGCAGTGACTTCAGGATTTACCTGTACATTATGATGTTTAGTTTTGTCGGGAATAATGTGCTGAGCTTTCTGATGATTAAAGGGAAAGTGAAGCCTGTATTGAAGGGCTTAGACCTGCGGAAACATATTGGGCCTTTATTGCTCATTTTAGGGACGACTTTTGCGACCAGTATGTATACAGAAATGGATACTGTGTTACTGGGGCTTTTATCTGACACCAGGACAGTTGGCCTATATACCGCGGCTGTTAAACTCAGTAAGATCGCAATACCCTTTGTGATTTCTATGGGGGTGGTATTGATCCCTAAAATTGCCAAAGATTTTGCTGATCACAACCTGATGGAGGTACAGGAGACTTTAGGGAAGACCTTTAAGTTCCTCGCATTTTTCTCTATCCCGGTAGTAGCGGGGCTGGCACTCCTTGCGCCGGAATTTATTGCCCTGTTTTCTGGTGCAGAGTTTTTGCCCGCCACATCAAGTATGCGTTTACTTTCATTGCTGCCCATGATCATAGGCTTCGGCCATTTATTTTTATGCCTGGTATTGATTCCCTCTGGCAGAAACAGGGAAATGCTGTTTTGTGTAATTTGCGGGATGACAATGAGCCTGGTTTTGAATGTAATACTGATCCCACATTTTAAAGAGCTTGGCTCGTCTGTGGCTAATGTATCTTCAGAAATGTTGGTTACGCTTCTATATTTCTATTTTATCAGAAAGCACTACTCTTTTACTTATGATTGGAAATTATTAGGAAAAGCACTGTTCAGTGTTTTGTTTTTTATCCCCCTGGTATGGGAGGTGCGTGAACTGTCGCTACCCTTAATACTAACTTTGATTATTGCAGTAAGCAGTTGCGCATTAAGTTACTTTTTAATTCAGTGGTTTGTATTCAGGAATGATTTTATTTTGATTGCAGTAGATATGGCTAAGCTGAAGTTCCAGAAAACTAACCGGCAGAGGCGTCGGTAGTTTTCCTTGTCACGATCAAATAGAGTGCATATAAAGCACCGAAGCCTGCCATGAACAGGAATACCGTTACCGAATATTTCATCCTGTTCTTTTTAAGCGGGAACTCTGGTTCATCTACGATTTGTACTGTTGGTGTTTCCTGCGCGAGCATAGTTTTACTAGCCTCAAGGTTTTTTACGGTTTCTGTGAAAATGGTACTCAACACAATTTTATCCCTTTCCCTGATATCTACAGTTGCGTTTGCTGAGGTGTAGGCTGGATTGAGGTCTAACAGGCTTTGGTTTGCCGAGGACAGTGCGTAAGTCTTTTTGTTTAGGATAACGCCAATGCTATCTGCGCGTCGCTGTAAACGCTCAACATTGCTGCGCAATCTGCTGGTTTTTGTGGTGATAAAGAAGTCTGTTCCCTGTTTGATCATCCTGACGCAAAAGAGTTGTGCCAGCTTCTCATCTTTCATAGTTGTATTCACTTCAAAAAAGCCTAATTTCTTGTCTGTTTTAGCAATGCCGAATTGCCCTTCCAGGATTGATTTAGTGATTTCATGCAATAGGCTATCCTGAAGACGTGTGTATGCTTTAGTGTGTATAGGAAAGCGTATCACCTTGCCGTCTGTGCTGTATTTTAGCCACTTTTGATCGAGTTTGTAAGTCTGGGCATACTTGTCTGCCAGTGATAAGGTTTGAGCGCTGTCGTAAGGTGTTAACAGCGTTTCTTTAATGAGCCTCTGGCTTTTTAATAACTCCTGTACATTGTCACCGGCAAGTACGCCGCTCGCACCGCCAATACCATCCAGGTTAAATCCGAACTGACCGGCTATTGCTGCGAGCCCGCCGCTACCGCTTGATTTTGCATCATCAATCACAAAAGTCAGTCTTGCTGTATAGGTAACGGGCCACTTCCAAGCCATTAATGCACCCGCAAGGCCTGCAAGGATAAGGACCAAAAGCATTGATTTTTTAAACTGCAGTACATATTTAATATCGTTGCCACGATCGCTGATCAATTTTTTTAACGAAAACTCCGGTTCGTAAGGGTAGGATGGACGTTCGGTATTCATTTTAATTGGCTAAGATGGCGATTAAACTAATTAATGCAGTTACTGCCGAGGTAATAGCCCCGATTTCTCCGATACCCATTCTTAACAGCGAGCTGCGGGGACTTCTTTCAGGAATCACGATTTTGCTGCCTGGTTTGATAGCCGGGTAGTTACGGAAAAATAAGAAATGGGTTACAGGTTTATTTAGTCCGTCGGGATATTTTACATAAGCACCTTTCAGACGTGCATTTTCTGTTTTCCCGGCTGCAGCATTCAGGTAGTATTTGAATCTGCGGCCTTTATAGCTTATAAACTGGGGATTATTTACGGCCCCTGATACTTCTACAAAAGAGATGGTGCGGGGAATATAAATGCTGTCTCCCGGAAGCAGGATCATACTCTTACGCACCAATGGGTCGGTGCTGATCTTTGTAAGGTCCAGGTTTATCCTGACACCCCTTCTAAAGGTCTGTGCATTCTCCAATGAAGCATACGGAGTAATTCCGCCTGCCCTTTGCAGAAAGCTCTGTGCGGTTTCATCACGGCTTTGTACGGCATATTCTCCGGGGAACAGTACTTCTCCGGCTATGGTCACATTGCCGAGCGCTCTGTAATTGACGAGTCGCGGTACATAGATATAATCCATGGGTTGCAGCTCGATTTCTTCTTTGCTGCCACTGGCAGGGTCTAGGTTAACGATGAAAGTCTGTACCAGCTGATTGGCCACACTATCCTGTTTATTTTCGATGATCCTGGAGATTTCTATATGATGCTCTGCTGCTTCTTCAGTAAAGCCGCCTGCCATGGCGATCACGTCGGCCAGTTTCATTCCTTTACGGTAGCTGAAAATTGTAGGCTTGCGCACATTGCCGCTGATGGTCACATTCTGGTCTTTAACAAACTCTGCACGATCCTGGATCATTACTGAATCTTCGCGCAGCAAGGGGATATCATTACTTCCATTGAGTACGGCACCAGGATTGAAAGATATGAATTCTTTTTCCAGGTTGGGCAGGGTCCTTTTGATATAACCACGTACCATATAGGCCTCTGGTTTTAGTCCCTGCGCATTTTTAAGCAGCTCTGAGAGGCTAAAACCTGCTGTAAGCTCATATATGCCAGGGCGGTTTACCGCGCCTTCCAGGATGACCCTGTTGGCGTAACGGTTGGTGATCGCACCTATCCGTACCCTATCTCCATTGCGGGGGGTAAAGTCTGCAAATAAATTTGCGGGTACATCTTTTACTTCGCGTTCTGATGCATTGATCTGTTCAACTTTAGCTGTACCACGGTAGGCGATGTCAGTATATCCGCCAGCGTATTGAAGTAAGGCACTGAGTTGTTCATTTGCTTTAAGTTCATATATGGCCGGTCTTTTAACTTCGCCCGTAATGCCTACCCGTTTTTTATATACCGGAATCCGGATGACATCCTGATCTTCCAGGCGGATGTTTCCATCCATCAGGCCATTTTGCAGGAAGGTATAGAAATCGACTGTTTTATAAACTTTATTGTTTCTGATGAGCTCTATATTTCTCAGTGATCCATTTTCATTGGGTCCGCCAGAGTTATATAAGGCATTGAATAAGGTGGATACCGATGTGAAGGTATAAGAACCCGGTGTTTTTACTTCTCCTACAACGGTTACTTTAATACTCCTGGTATTCCCCAGGTTTAAAGCAACCTGCGTTTGCCCTCCGCTGATAGCAGGATATATTTTAATCATTTTTTGGCGGAGCACAGCACTGGCCTGTTCAATAGTAAAGCCATTTACGTAGACAAGGCCTGCATATGGGATCTGCAGATTT
>JAATFQ010000207.1 GCA_015655115.1 Sphingobacteriales bacterium | reverse complement strand
TTCAAAGACAAAAGTCACGCCTTTCTTCTTTGCTGTTTCTGCCATTAAAGTAGCTACATGGTCAATTAGCTCATGGATGTTTATTATTTTTTTATCAGGCTCGGGCAGGCGCACCACATCGGCAAGGTTGCGCATAAACTTATTCAGGTTGTTATTACGCTCCATAGCAACAGAGAGCGCGTGGGTTAAGTTTGCTGAAGAAGCATTTTCTTCGTGTACTGACCAGGCCGACTGCAGTATTGAATTTACAGGACCGACAGTATTGTTTACTTCATGGGCCATCATACGGATAACTTTGCCATAAGCCATCTTTTCTGCTTCAAGCAGTTCTGCAGTAAGTTCCTGAATAATTACAAAATGCCTGGCAAACCCCTGGTCAATAAATTCGGAGATCTGAATTTTATAAGACTCCGCACCCTGAATAATCACTGTGCTGGCCCGCCGCTGGATCATATTCCATATTTCATTAAACAGAGGGTGATCAATGTCCTGCAGCAACCAGCCTTCAGTATTGAGGGTACGCAGGATACTTTTAGCTACAGGGTTGACTTGCTGCACCCTGTTATCATGATCAAGGATAATAATACCTACGGGAGAATTCAGCACCAGTTTCTCGAGGAAAAAGTGTTGCTGTTGCTGTTGCGTACGCTCTTTTCTAAGCTCTTCTATCATCTGATTATATACACGGATCAACTCATCCATCTCGACAAGGCCTGTCTCCACCAGTTTTACATTGAAGTCTCTGTCGCGGATAGCTTTTGCCCCCTCCACCAGCAACTGCAGGGGACGTATCATTTGATTGTACAACTGCCATGAGACCAGCACTGAGCCAAAAATAATTACTTCTGCAAGGATAAAAAGCAACTTCTGCTGCTGAAAAACAAAATAGCTCAGCAGCAAAGCCATGGCATGTACCACGCATACAAAAAACAAGTATTTAGTCCGAAGTTTCATCGTATGGAATGTTGTATTTATCAAGCCTTCTGTACAGTGCACTCCTTGTTAAACCTAAAGCTATTGCGGCTTTGCTGATCCTGTTCTGGTGAAACTGCAGGGCTCTTTTGATCATCTGTATTTCTGTTTCTTCAAGGGTCATGCTGCCTACATCGGGGAGATGAGTATTATCTGCTTTGGGCACAGCACCTTCCAGCTGCGCGCTGAAATCCGCAACGTCTAACAGATCTTTGCGGCTGACAAGTACCGTGCGCTCTACAATATTTTTCAGCTGCCTGATATTTCCCGGCAGAGGGAGTTGTTTTAACCATTTTATAGCCTGAGGGGTAAGCTGCAGCAATGGCCTCCTGTACAATTCTTTCAGGTTGTCCAGCATAAACGCTACCAATAGGGGAATGTCATTTTTACGCTCTCTTAGCGGGGGCAGCTTTAAAGGGATCAGGTTGATACGGTAGAGCAAATCTTCCCTGAAAGTACCTTTGGCGACCATGTCTGTCAGGTTTTTATTGGTTGCACAGATTACCCTGATATCTGCTGTTTTAGTGCGGCTGCTGCCCAGCACTTCAAAAGTACGGTCCTGCAACACCCTCAAAAGCTTCACCTGGCTGCCCGCATCGAGGTCACCTATTTCATCCAGGAATATAGTCCCTTTATTCGCCAGCTCAAATCGCCCGGTGCGGTCGCTTCTGGCATCAGTAAATGCACCGCGGACATGTCCGAACATCTCACTTTCAAATAAGGTGGTAGAAATACCTCCCAGGTTTACCTTCACAAACGGCCTGTTTTTGCGCAGGCTATTATGGTGTATGGCCTCTGCAAGAAGTTCTTTTCCCGTACCACTTTCTCCGGTAATCAGCACGGCAGCATCTGTTTGTGCTACTCTGCCGGCAATTTCCAGCAGCTCAAGCATATATTTATCTTCAGCAATAATAGACTGAAACTGATATTGTTTGTCAAGCTGCATTCTTGTGGGGTGCTGGGCCTGACGCTGTTGCTGCAAATCCAGCAGGGTTTTCACCGACTGGAGCAGATGGGCATTGTTCCATGGTTTGTTAATGAAATCATTGGCGCCAAGCTTCATCCCCTGAACGGCAAGATCTATCGTTGCCCACCCGGTAATGAGAATAATGTGTACGGTTGCATTTGTAGCCCTTATTTCCCTGAGCAAAGCCATCCCCTCAATACCACTGGTATCAATAGTAAAATTAAGATCCAGGATGATGAGGGAAACGCTATGTACATCCAACGCATCAATAGCCTCAACAGCAGTTGCCACAGCTACAGTCTGGTATTTCTTTTGTTCCAGTAACAGCGCAATGGAAATACGTACAGCCACATCATCATCTATAATAAGGATCATTTATATCGAATTAAATGGTTAAAAATACCGTTAATCTTCATGTAATGCAACTGCCGGATAAATCGCTGCCGCCTGCTTACCGGGGTAAAGCGCACAGATAATCACTAACAGGTAAATAAATGCTATGGAAAGCAGCAAGGCTGCAAGATACACCGACGCCGGCAAGTCGAAAACATTGAGCAGAGGGAACTGTATGGCAAAAAATGAACCAATGATCAAAGAAAATGTTGCCAGCACCAGCGCCTCACCTACCAGTTGCCAGGAAACTCCGGCTGCCGTTGCCCCGATGGCCCTGCGCAACCCTATTTCTCCTTTTCGTTTACTGATATTATACCATAACACGCCAAAGAGACCAAGGGCAACATTGAAAATTAAGAATCCTGATACGACGAGCAGAATGACCATAGGAAGAATAACCTCCTTGTTTTTGATTAGGCGCGCTTCTGACAAGTGCTGGATTTCAAGATTGGAACTTTTTTGTGTATTAGCAATCAGTTTATACAGTTTGCCTTCAAATGCAGCATCTGCATCTGATGAAACCTTAACCAATATATTATCCATATAATGTACATTACTGGTATCAATAAGGGTGTACATGCCAGGATCTGGTTTCAGAAAATCACCCTTGTCTTTGAAATCTGCCACTATACCGATTATCCTATGCCTGTTCTCATTTTTCTCGCCTAAAACTACACCAATGGGATTGGTAAGCCCCATTTTAGCGGCTGCTGAAGCACTGATAACGATGGATTTGATAGCGGCGGACTTATCTTCCGCGGAAAACCACTTGCCATGAACAATTTGCATTTTTAATACATCGGCATAGGAAGCTTCAACATTATAATTGTCTACTAAAACGTTAGTGTGCTTATATGCTAAGCCCGTACGCATCATACTATTGCTGTAAGGTGTATTGGACGAAGTATAGCTCACTGAACGTACTTTTGGCAAGCTCAGCAGCGCATTTTTAAGGTTTTCGTGATTAAGTGTAATGGAGTCTTTGTTGCTGGACTGCTTTGGCTGTTCCATACGTATGGTCCATACGTTATCATAATTGAACCCCAATGGTTGTTTGTAGTTATTATAATAATAAAT
>JAATFQ010000221.1 GCA_015655115.1 Sphingobacteriales bacterium | reverse complement strand
GAAATCCTTGCAAGACAGCATTATCATTCTATATCCTCCTTATTACACGATAAGCTGGTAAATGTGGCTATTCTGACAGGTAATAGTACTAAAAAACAAAGAATTATATTACATGAACAGCTGGAATCCGGGGAGATCGATATTCTTGTAGGTACCCATGCACTTATAGAAGATAAAGTAAAGTTTAACAATCTTGGATTGGTAGTGATCGACGAGCAGCACCGTTTTGGCGTTGAGCAGAGGGCAAAGCTGTGGCGCAAGAATAGCGTTCCACCCCATATATTAGTCATGACAGCCACTCCGATCCCCAGAACGCTCGCTATGACGCTCTATGGGGATTTGGATGTGTCAATGATAGATGAGCTTCCTGCGGGGCGTAAACCTATTGAAACGAAGCATTTATTTGAAGGTCAGCGTATGCGGATGTTTGGTTTTATGAAAACAGAGATCGCTAAAGGCAGACAAGTATATGTAGTCTACCCATTAATAAAGGAGAGCGAGAAGCTGGACTTGCTCCATTTGGAGGCGGGTATTGAGCAGATGCGCTACCAGTTTCCATTACCGGATTTTCAGATCAGTATAGTCCACGGGCAAATGCGCAATGCAGATAAACAATTTGAGATGCAGCGTTTTGTGAAGGGAGAAACGCAGATTATGGTGGCTACGACTGTAATAGAGGTTGGTGTAAACGTGCCTAATGCTTCTGTAATGATCATCGAAAATGCAGAAAGATTCGGACTTTCCCAACTGCACCAGCTGCGTGGCAGAGTAGGGCGTGGGGCCGACCAGTCCTACTGTATTCTGATGTCAGGCAATAAATTAAGTAAGGAAGGGCGTTTGCGGCTTGATACAATGGTGAAGACCAATAATGGCTTTGAGATCTCTGAAATAGATCTTGAGTTGCGCGGACCCGGAGATCTTTCGGGCACGCAGCAAAGTGGAGTGCTGGACCTTAAGCTGGCGAACCTGGTGAAAGATCAGCAGATTTTGCAGGAGGCACGAAATACAGTTATTGAGATTTTCCTGGAAGATCCCCTGCTGTCTTTACCCCAGAATGCTTTATTAAAGCGCTTCGTGGATAAAAAAAGCAGAGGAATTGCCCTGGATAAAATATCTTAAATGATGTTAATCTTCATCGCTTCCAGGCATTGATCCTGTTCCCGTGTAAGCACCTTTCCTGATTACGGGTACGCCCATATGTTTATATAAATCGTCCAGATGGAGCAAGCTTCCGTTAGTAAGGTTGCCAAGAAAGATAATGACAATGTTTTTATTCAGGTCGCGCACATAAATATGGCGGAAACCATGCCACCAGCCGGTATGGTAAACTACTTTACGGCCATTTTCACCGTCGAACATTCTCCACCCGTAGCCGTAATTAAAGTGACCATTTACAGGTTTATTATGCCCGGTATATGCAGAATCAAGGCTGGCCTTTTTCAGCAGCCTTCCTTTTTTCAGCGCATTATCATATAATACCAGGTCATGAAGGGTACTGTAAATACCTTTATCACCTACAGGTCCGTCCAGGAAATTCTGTACTACAGAATACCTCCAGGTGCGGTCGTGCCCAACAACGTCAACAGGTATTTTTGGGTAAACAGTGGTAGAGTATACGTGGGTATGTTTCATGCCAGCAGGTTTAAACACATTTTCCATCATATAATCAGCATATTTTTTGCCGGTTACTTTTTCAATAATGGCACCTAATACCATAAAGTTGGAGTTGTTGTAATGAAACCGTGTGTCTGGTGCAGCATATCTGGGTGGTTTATGCTCAGCAATCATGGCCATTACATCCATATTACTCATTGGTTTTTTCTTGTCTTTCCAGATCCCATCAGTAAAATATACATAATTCATCATGCCACTACGGTGGCTAAGCAGCAGCTTAACTGTAATTCCATCATATGGAAAGGTAGGGAAGAACTTTTTTACGTCGTCACTTAGCTTGATCTTACCTTTTTCTACCAGCTGTAGAACGGCAACGCCTGTAAATGTTTTTGTTACTGACGCCAGCTCAAATTCTGAGTTGATCTTGAGGCTGTCACGATGAAGATAATCTGCCCATCCAATGGCTTTTTCATATAGTATTTTGCCGTCTTTGGCAACCAGCATATTGCCATTGAACCCATATTTTTTATGCAGGTTCTGAACAAAATCAGCAATCCATTTGTCTCCTTTTGCAGGATTATATACCAGGAGAAGACTATCAGCTTTGTCGTCGTTTACTGTGCGAACCTTTGGGTCCGGGTGTTTATTTTCAGCATTTGAACAGGCATTAAACAGAAAAGTGGCCAAAAGAGCCACAGGTAAAATTGTACGGTAGGTCATGAATAGGTAATTCGTTTTTGAAGGCTGAAAATTAAACAAATATAACCCTTTAAACGAAAAAGAGTTTTAAACATTATCAAAAACGTCACAATTGTCTATCATATAAAAGCTTATTTTTGATGCAGGATATTTAATATTACGCGTTAATGCCATAATGGATATTAAAAAATCTGTATAACCGTTAAAATAATAAAAATATAAAAATGGATTTTAGAACCGAACACGACACCATGGGCGAAGTGCAGGTACCTGCCGACAAATATTGGGGGGCACAGACTGAACGTTCAAGAAATAATTTTAAAATTGGTCCTGAGGCTTCCATGCCGAAAGAGATTATTCATGCATTTGGCTACCTGAAAAAAGCAGCAGCACTTGCCAATAATGAATTAGGGGTGCTCGCTGATGATAAAACTAAGTGGATTGCCCGGGCCTGTGATGAGGTGATTGCAGGACAACTGGACGATCAGTTTCCATTAGTCATCTGGCAGACAGGTTCAGGCACCCAAAGTAATATGAACGCTAACGAGGTGATTGCCTATCGTGCTCACGTTATAAACGGCGGACATCTTGGTGATGAAAAGAAAATCCTGCATCCTAATGATGATGTAAATAAATCACAATCTTCAAATGATACCTACCCCACTGCAATGCATATTGCTGCCTATAAGCAAGCAATTGATATTACTTTGCCGGGATTAGAGAAACTGCAAAAAACATTACAGGCCAAAGCACTGGAATTTAAGGATATTGTTAAAACTGGCAGGACCCACTTTATGGATGCTACACCTTTAACCGTTGGACAGGAGTTTTCCGGCTATGCACAGCAGGTTACCAATAGCATCAGGGCAGTAAAAAATGCATTGGTAATGATTACTGAGCTTGCTTTAGGAGGTACTGCTGTTGGTACAGGATTAAATACACCTAAAGGCTATGATGTGCTTGTAGCACAAAAGATAGCAGAGCTTACCGGTTTGCCTTTTGTTACGGCACCAAATAAATTTGAGGCATTAGCGGCACATGATGCCATGGTAGAATTATCTGCTGCTTACAAACGTACTGCTGTAGCACTAATGAAAATTGCCAATGATGTGAGGATGCTGAGTTCTGGCCCGCGTTCCGGGATTGGTGAGCTGATCATTCCTGATAATGAGCCAGGCTCTTCGATTATGCCGGGAAAGGTAAATCCTACACAGCCTGAAGCATTGACGATGGTATGTGCGCAGGTAATGGGCAATGATGTTACTGTAGGTATTGGCGGCAGCAATGGTCATTTTGAGCTGAATGTTTTCAAGCCCGTTATTGCTGCAAATGTACTGCAGTCTGGCAGGTTACTGGGAGATGCATGTGTATCATTTAATGATAATTGTGCTGTAGGCATTCTGCCGAACTTACCGGAAATAAAAAAACATCTGGAAAACTCGCTGATGCTGGTTACGGCGCTTAACCCGCATATCGGTTATGAAAATGCGGCTAAAATTGCCAAAAAAGCGCATAAAGAAAATAAAACACTTCGCGAAGCTGCTGTTGAACTGGGGCTGGTTACCAGCGAACAATTTGATGAGTGGGTGAGACCGGCAGATATGGTAGGTAGCTTAAAGTAAGATGATTAAATACCATTATCTGATTATTCTATTCTGTTTGGTGGCGTTTCTCGGTTGCGAGAGACGCCCAAATGTGCAGGGTAACGGGGAAGTGTTCTTACAAGGGGTCTGGAACCAGGACAGTGTAGCCAATGCTGCCACACTGATGAACTACACGCAGCATAAGTTTAAATTTACATGTGATTCTTTTTATGTAGACCTCACTACACATTCGAAGGTGAATTATTATGAAGACCCCTGCTATAACAATGGGGTATGGAAAGAATATGCCAAGGGTGTTTATGAAGTAAGAAAAGACAGCCTTTTTTTAGAGGGTACTTATACCAAATCAAATTATAAGCAGAAAGTTTCCGGTTGCTATACAGTAGGTATTTACAGAAAAAGTTTCATTGTTAAATCGGCAGATGCCGGACATCTTTATCTCCTGAGCCTGAGTGATCAACGCGATGTAAATCTGATACTGAAGCATAAAATTACGTGTGTGCCTCAGGAATTATAGGCGGTAACCGGAACCTGCTGAGATTATAAAACAATAAGAACTACTGAAGCGGGCATTTCGCAAGCTCTTGAAGACTAATAAAAGACATTAAAAATTACTGAAATACTGAAAAAACTGAGCATTTCGCGAGCTCTTGAAAACTAGTTAGAAACATTAATAAGAACTACTGAAAAACCCAATACACATGAAATTGACAAATAAATTAAAGAAGGTTTGTATTGCTATAGTACTCGTGGCCTATCTGCCATTAAATGCTGCGGCGTGGGGGCAAACAGGGCACCGTATAGTTGGCCAGGTTGCCGATTATTATCTCACTGTTAAGGCACGTAAGGCAGTGAAAGATATCCTGGGTGCGGAGAGCATGGCTATGGCAAGCAACTGGCCAGACTTTATTAAATCCGACACTTATTATAATTACCTGAGCAGCTGGCATTATGTCAATATTCCAGGAGGATTGGATCAAAAAGGAGTATTTCAGTTTTTGGATAATGATAACCAGGGGAATGTTTACAATAAGATCCCGGAGATGATCGCTATCTTGAAAAATAAACAAAGTACAGCAGACCAGAAAAAGATGGCTATGCGTTTACTCATCCATTTTGTTGGCGATCTACATGAACCTATGCACACAGCACGAAAAGAAGATCTTGGCGGAAATAAAGTTTATGTAAGCTGGTTTGGCCAGAAGACCAATTTGCACCATGTCTGGGATGAAAGCCTGATCGAATATCAGCAACTGAGTTATACCGAGTATGCCGCTGCTATTAATCATCCAACTAAGGCACAGTTTAATAAATGGAGCCACGATTCGCTGAAAGAAAGCGTTTATGAATCATATCTTGCCTGTAATAAAATATATGACATGACAAAGGCTGACGATAAATTGAGCTATCGTTATAACTTCGACTTTGTAGACACATTGAATGAAGCTTTATTAAAAGGGGGCATTCGTTTAGCACAGATTATTAACGGTATTTACGCTTAACAGTATGCATATTTTGATGGTTTGCCTGGGCAATATATGCCGTTCGCCCCTGGCGGAGGGTATTGTGCGCCACCTTGCTGATGCTGAAAACCTGGACTGGACAATTGCTTCCGCAGGCACAGGGGACTGGCATGTCGGCCAGCCAGCCGATAAGCGGAGTATCGCTATTGCAAAAACTTATGGCTATGATATATCTAAGCAGAGGGCACAGCATTTCAATTCAAAGATGCTGGAGGACTTTGACCTCATCCTGGTGATGGACAAGAGTAACTTACGCAATGTATTGAATCTTGCTAAAGATGCTGAACAACGAAAAAAGGTGCGTCTGTTTTTAACGGATGATCTGGAAGTTACAGACCCTTATTTTGATGATCTTCTGTTTGATCCTGTGTTTAAAATTATAGAAAATAGGGCTAAGCAATTGATTGAAGAGTTGAAATCTGAGTAGTCTTATAGAGCTTATAAACTCGGATGGTCGGGCTTCTATAAATCTTCTTCATATAGCTGGTTTTGAAATATGTGAAAACTTTTTTTTTGTTCTGGTGTTCTTTTATCACATCAAAGCTAAGAAAAATGGAAAACACTGCAATAAACCCCGAAACCCTGAACGATCTTATTCAAATTAATAATGATAGAGTTGCAGGTTATGAAAAAGCTATCGAAGAGTTACAGCCAGAAGATAGTGATTTAAAAGCATTATTCGTAAAAATGATTGGTGAGAGCCATCAATATAAACTGGCTTTAGCCACGGCAGTACAAGGAACCGGAACGGATTTAGAAACCGGAACAACAACATCAGGTAAAATTTACCGTGCATGGATGGATGTAAAAGCGGTATTTACTGGCCATGATAGAAAAACGATCCTGAATAACTGTGAAGCGGGGGAAGATGCTGCTCAAAAGGCTTATAAATCAGCATTACAAGAAGAAGGCCTTTCTGCCGATACGAGAAGCCTTATAGAAGAACAAAAAGCAGCATTGAGAGTCTCACATGATGAAATTAAAGCCTTAAGAGATTCACAGGCCTAATAGTTCGTGATTAGCAAATTTACTTATGTATTGTAAATTTGCTTTAGGATTGAAAAACTGCTTTATTAAAAATCCCGCTCCACATAAGATGAAGCGGGATTTTTGTTTTAAACAGGCTTTATCCTAAAATTCAGGCTATATTCCAAATTCCTTGTCCAGGTACTCGGTAACCTTTTCAATGGCATTGTCAATTGTATTGCTCAGGATGGTAATAAAAGATCCCGATTTTGCTGTCGCAATTAAAAACTGAAGTGCCTCCGCTCCATTGTTATTAATGATAATTTCCATATCGGGCTTAACTTGATGAATGCCAGTGATCAGCAGGTCAATAAGTTCCTGCTGCTGACGGCCGCGAAGGTATTTTTCCTGGCAGATGATGATTTTGTCGAACATCTGTGCGGCAATTCTTGCCGTTTCCAATATATCTTCGTCGCGCCTGTCACCGGTACCGGAAATTACACCGATATGTTCTGTGGCTTCTACGGTCTTCAGGTAATCTTTAATGCCATTAAACCCATCAGGGTTATGTGCAAAGTCTACCAAGATCTTGAACTCCTTAAACTTAAAGATATTCATTCGCCCAGGTGTCTGTGCTGCTGAAGGAATGAATGTTTCGAGTGACATACGTATGTCTTCAATCTTATATCCGCAAAGGAACGTTGCTAAAGTTCCTGCCAGCACATTCTGGATCATGAACTCTACACTGCCACCAAAAGTCAAT
>JAATFQ010000152.1 GCA_015655115.1 Sphingobacteriales bacterium | reverse complement strand
AGCTTTCAGGCCTTCAACACCCTGCAGTTCTTCAATTTCAAGATATTCTACAGCATCAGTCAATAAATGCAGATCCTGTAGTCTTTTGATATATCTTAAATATTCCTGTGCCTCGGCACTGTTAAAATAAACTATCGCAATCTTACCCGGCTGAGTAAGCCTTTCGGTACTGTCTTTAATATGTGCTTTATCAATTCTTTTCTTGACCATCTGGTACCTGATATTGTAGCTGCCTTCAACGTCAAACCGCTGCTCGTCTACCCTGAAGCCGATATCGATCAATTTCTCATAGACAAATACCAGCTGAGTGGTTTCTAAAGGCAGGGAAAGGTGTTCCTCAAGTGCTGCGGTAGTTCTGGCGATATCGGCAATCACCTTTAACTGTCTGTATCTGAAATCATTTACAATATCTTCCGAAAACTCAAGATCAGGAGCAATAGACTTACCTAAATAAATATCAAATTCTACACCATCCGTTCTGAATTTCTCAAAATAACATGGATATATCTGCTGAATTTCAACATTAAAATCGTCAAGATGGCGGGAAACGGCCTTATTGATCATCTGCATACTCAATTCATAGTTATCCCTGTTTTTGAAAACCTTGCCCCCTTCCTGTGTTAATTCAAAGTATTCGCCCAGTATTTCTTTCGCCTCGGGGTGTATCGCCTGCAGGAGATGCAGGTATGGAGGCAGCTGCCGTTGCAGATAGTCGTCAGCTTTCATAATCTCCCGGTCAGACAAAGCATCAAATTCCTCAGGTTTCCAGCCAGACTTTCTTTTGGGGAATTCACTTTCTATATCTATAGGTATTATCCCTTTTAAATTCCTGATAGTAGTTTCCAGTAATTCAAAATGAGCATACAAGTCCTTCCTGATCATCAGGTTACGCTCAATACTGGAATTACGGATATCTATAGCACCATAAAAAGGATAAACATCTTTAAAATAAACAGGCTCTATGGGAAGATCCTTCTTCCATGCGCCAGATTCTATGTGATGGTAAGCTGCCTGATAAAAACGCCAGGCAACAGAGGGCTGCAGCGCCGTGAACTTATCTGTCACCACAGACATGATTTCATTGTTGAAATCTGTAATAATATTCTGGTATAGCTGCGCAATTAAAGTGAAAGAAGAATCGATCCTGGACAATGTACCCGCGTTAAAGGCTTTCGAATCAGTTGCATACATTTCAAGGCCGCCTACCAGTCGTGCATTATAAAATAAAGGGAATAGCGCATAAGACTTTATACCTCTATCCACCAATAATTTAAGCATAGGGTATTCAGCATAATCCTCCAGATTAATTTCAGGAAAAATAATCCTTCTGGGATTTACTACAAATGAGGATGTGAGCGCCGCGTATTCTGCTTCGGGAACGTTATTTTTCTTAGCTTGCTCAATAAGCACACTTTCAAATCCCATATGGCTATAAACGATAGTTTTATCATTCAGCTTGATATAAGGCACCAATCCAAATTCAATTAAATCACTGCCAACAAGCGATTTCAAGGCCATAACGATCGCCGCGATATCCCAACCCGCCTGGCATTTATTGTGTTCAATGATCGTATTCTTGATAGACTCCAGCGCATACTCTGCAGTGACATCAGTAAAATTGACAACAGACACACCTTCAATTTCAAATAAGGAAGATGGTAACCGGCTCTGCAGGATTTCCAGGCTGTCCTCTTCATCCTTCATATACTCTTTAGCATTTTCCAAAGTCAAAGGAGGCAACTCCACTTTACACCTCACATCCAGAAAACGGTTATCCACATTTAACCTGTAATATTTCAGCAAATGTGTTTCATGATCAATAATCGATTTGATCATATAGTCACTGCCAACAAACGAGATGTCATAAAATTTTTTCAGGATGAGATTATAGAAATTAAGCAGTACAGATTTCTCTATTTCTTCCTTGGAAGGCAAAGAGATTCCAGGCTTCATCCTATACGTCTCCACATCCATTAATATCTGGTAAAAAGCATCTGTACCATAATAAAAGCACGGACTTATGGGCTTACCAATTGCCCAAAACTGTTCATTTTCATCATTTAATATGGGTGATAAGGCAGTATAGATCAACTCTAACAAATGATGGTATTTTGGGATATTCTCCTGTTCTATAGGATATATCAATTCCGGATATTGTTCGAATTGCTGCAACAAGTATTTATAGAAATTCACCTTTGCAGTTTTTTCCGTCTCAATACGTTTTGTGATATAAGCAATAAAGGGCTTCAGCGAAAACTTGATATCAGCATCGATTACACTTTGATCATTCCCTCCTGTATTTTTACTCAAGTCAAAAGTTATCGCCTGCATATCGTATCCTCTAAACTATTACCAAATCCATTCATGATGGTATATTATAATTTAATTTTGAACTTCAAAATATTGCCCGAGGTCAGCTCATCACCTTCATTGGAAATATACAAGTTCATATCCTCATCAAAAGCCAGACCTTCAGGCTGGTTAAAGATAGAAGAATTTAAACGGTGTATACTTTTAACTTTCCAATCAGGCGTGGCAACAACCAAGAGCTTGTTTACTGCCGACAGGATATACCATTCGCCGGTATGAGGGTCTCTCGTTAAGGCTGAAGCTTTCAGACCTGTTCTCAGTATAGTCTCATTCTCTATGAGTTTTGATAAATCCATTGAGAACTTCCCGGAAGATATCAACTGGTGTGTTGTTGGGTCATAGGTAAATATAAAGCCCGACATGATTTCAGCTCTTTTATCTTCCTTACTATTTTTGCATAAAACATAAAGCTGATTGGTCTGATCGTTGGCATAAAGGCTTTCATACTCACCCATAGGAAGGATCTTCTTCCATTCTTTTACATCTTTAAGTTCATCTTTTGTTGCATCACTAAGCGGAAACTCATAGAATGTACCATTACTTTTAAGTATAAAAACGGTTTCATTTAAAATGGCAAGATCTTCGTAATCTCCCTTTTTGCCAAAAACCACATGCTTCTGTTTTTTGCTTTTCCAGCCCTGGCGGAAAAGGCGACCATCTTCATCCTGAATGGAATAGATGGTGTCGCTCTTTAAATGATGAAAAGCAATACCAGATATCTCTAATAAGCTTTCAGGCATATTAAATTTTTCGGGATTATTCAGATCGTACCCCTTAGGGCTTGTAAAAACCTGCGCTGATGGCTTACAGCCATAACTGGAAAGCAGGACAAACAGTGGAAGGTATAGTATGTTTTTGTAAAATTGTTTCATCTATTTATAGATTTGTTTTTAAATGTTAGATGGAGGCTTTAGTGATTAGTATTCCCTATGGGCTTATTACTAATTCTAACCCTGTGGGTTTATACGTTATTTGTTTTGAAAGTTAAATCATGATTACTTTTAACATTGGTATCATCACTAAAACCGGGATCGTCATCTGTGACTGGCAGACTATCTTCACTGGCATGCTGCTGATCAGGTTCAGCAGCAACATCCTCTCCAGTATCTTTTTCTTTCAATAGATCATAAATAGCCTTTTGTGAACGCAATTCAGGCTCTCCGCTAAGATAAACATTCTGTAACTCTTCATTGATACTTACTGCCTGTCGGGTATCATGAAGCTGTAAGTCTATAATGTCCATCACCTTATTTTTCAGCTCATTATCATAAACAGGGAAACAGACTTCAATCCTTCCGTAAATATTCCTGTTCATCCAGTCGGCCGACCCCATATAAACTTCCTTTTCTCCATTATTGTGGAAAATAAAAATACGACCATGCTCCAGGTAACGGTCTACAATACGCCTGATCACAATATTTTCACTTTGTCCGATACCCGGTATCAGGCAACATACACTGCGCACCAGCAGCTCAATTTTTACCCCTGCAGATGAGGCTTCATATAATTTCGTAATCAGCACCTTCTCTTCCAGATTATTCAGCTTTATCCTGATCCCCGAAGGGAGTCCTTGCCGGGCGTGAGCAATCTCACGATCAATCAACATTAGAAATTTAGATTGAAGATTAAATTGGGCGACAAGTAAATGTTTAAAATTAATGGCGTCCTCCTCGAGTGGTTTTTTCTTCTTTTTACTCAAAAAACCAAAAAGAAGCTGCAACTCCTGCAACATCGGCTGGTGTGCAGTCAACAGGATATGGTCAGTATAAAATCTGGCCGTAGACTCGTTAAGATTGCCTGTAGCTAATAAACCAAGATAGTGACTCTCATTTCTTACCGTCCTTTGTACAAGTGCAACTTTAGCATGTACTTTTAAGTCGGTCCTGCTATATATAATTTTCACTCCTCCGGCTTTCATCTTAGAGGCCCATTTGATATTGTTGGCCTCATCGAACCTGGCTTTCAACTCTACCATCACCACCACCTTTTTCCCATTTCTGGCAGCAGTGATCAGTGCATTTACAATACGCGAATTATCCGCTACCCGGTACAGGGTAACATAAATAGCATCCACGAAACTGTCATTTGCTGCCTCATTGAAAAACCGGAGTACGGCATCATACTTTTGATACGGGACATGCACCATAAGGTCTTTTTTAAAGATCTGGCCAAACAGTGTTTCTCCGGAAGGTATACGCAGACTGGTATGTGCAGGCCACTTCGGATATGACAGATGGGCATCCTGCACAGGAAAGCCATTCAGATCTTTCAGGTTATGATAATATCCGCCTTCAACAATGGAGGCTTTAGAGAGGTTTAAAGTATAAATGATGCGGTAGAGGTGTCTTAGCGGAATCCCCGGCTGACAAAGGAAGCGTGTTGCAAACCCCAGGTCCCTTTTCTTCAGTTCTTTTTCAAATGCCGCTGTTATATCTTCATCAATCTCATCTTTAATATTCAGCTCTGCATTTCTTGTTATTTTTATATTAAAGACGCCCTTAATTTTTTCATTTGGGAAAAGGTATTGAAGGTTATGTTTAATGATATCATCGAGAAAAACAACTACCCTTTTATTCTCAGAACTAATGAGGTAAAGACGTGGCAGCACATCCGAAGGAATAGTAATCAATTCCAGCCTTTCAACCCCCGCATGGTCACTGAGTATTACGGCCTGGTACAGCTTGTTGTTTTCAGCGAAAAACACATCATCATCCTGGTTAACAGAGAAAAGACTGATATAAGCCAGTACTTCGTTAAAAAACAAATTCGCAATATCTTCTTCCAGCACTTCGGGTATTTGACTATTGTACAACCAGTGGATATGTTCCTTTTCTAATGACGGTAAAATCCCATTAGCTAAAATATGCCCAAACCTATTCTGCTGTTGGTTAATTAAGAATTGAGCTTTAAAATAAGTATTCTCCAGTCCGGTACGTTCATCGAAATTATCTATTGCCATTAAAACAGGCATACGTACCCGGTAAAACTCATCAAGATTAGAAGAGTATATGGATAGGAATTTAATACGCTCCAGCAAAGGAACATGCTCATTTTCAGCTTCCATCAGTACTCTTTCATTAAAGCTTAACCAGCTAAGATCACGATTGAAGAATAAATATTGTTCCATAAAATTTAAAGTGCTTTTAGTGTTGAAGCAATAATAAATGCAAGTACGGAAGCAACGATACCGAACATAAATACATTGTAGGCAATTCTCAATAAACGATATTTACGACCTAAAACAACCCCCTGTCCGTATAAATCCTTGACCAAACTCCCGTATAGGAAATCGCGGTCATCCATCATCGCCAGCATCCCTGCCTGATAATCAACAAGTGACATATTGTAAAAATTACCAAAGAACAACAAGTTCACCTTCTTGTCCTTCACCTCGTCTGCCGTAAATGTTCCCGGAGGGACAGATGGCCTGGTAGCAAGAATAGAAAAAACCATTGTAACCACACAAATGATCAGTAACAGCAAAGTCGGAAGAATTAAATAGGGATTATCCTCCAACTTCCTTAACAGGATACTCAGAATTACGGAAAGGATAATTGAATTGGTGGAAATCATGATATGCGCCTTATTATCCGCCATATCGCTTAAACGCTGGTGATTCCCAGAAGTGGTCCTAAACATGGTCTCAATACCACGGTCGGGGCGGTCACTTTTTTTCTTCTTTGGCTCTGCGCTTACCGTGGACACCAAATCATATTCTTCCTTCTGTTTTTTGTCGCCTTCTTGATGCTTGTCAGGCTCTCCATTATCCCTACCGGAGTCTTTATTGTGCTTGCCTGACGCTGCATCATGCTTATCTGCATCTTTATTGTGCTTATGCTCCTCCTTCAAGGATTTTTCTTTCAGTTCTGCAAGGTTCCTTTCTTTTCCAGCGGTAAGCAGCTCCTTACAATAATCGGTATGGTATTCATGGGAAGCAAAAAGTTCTATTGTCTTTATCCTCCATAGATTTTTATCGATATCTTTTCCTTTACAGGCTTCGGCTTCTTTACGCATGAGCTTATTGCGCTCTTTAAAATCATCTCCTCCTAAATGAAACAGATCGGCATCACATACGATCTGCTCTAATAACGTCACAGGGTGCTGCGGCATCTTAGTAGCAAGGATACAATTGGCAATAGCATCAATAACTGCAGGTTCAACACTTTTCGTTGCTAAAAAGTCCCTCGCAGACCGGGCTCCGGTGTCCTCATGGTGTTCAAAACTGGTTAAATAACCTGTATCGTGGAACCACGCAGCAGCATTTACTACAAAAAAATCCTGATCTGACAGCTTATAATGGTTTCCTATTTTCACCACTGCCTTCACTACTTGTTCGGTATGCAGTAAATTATGATATAATAACCTGTCGTCATTTTTTGTCTGAAAGGAAATAGCAACATGTGCCCTGATCTGATCTAATAATTCAAGATAATTCATAGCATAAATATGGTGGTTTTAATTTTCATTTTTAAATGTTTATGGAAGATATCGGTCATGAGTTTTATTTGACGCTAAAATGCAATTCCATTAATCTCCAAACCGATATTCATATAAAATGTAATATTGCCTTCAAAAGAATGGGATCTACTTTCTTTTAGATTTTTCCCATGCTGCACTTTGATTTTTCTTGTAATATCTTACTATGCCTGCAAGGACAGCATAATTCATCACACAGAAATAATAGGGAATAAATAAAGACTTGATACGGATATTTTTGCTTTCAAAATATAAACCTACCAAACTTAAAACGTAAAACAGAACCTGCAATATGAATAAGCCCTGATAAAATAAACAATTAGTATTAAAAGCAATTGCAGCATTTAATATAAATACCAGGATTAACAAAAACGGCGTAATTGTCCACCTTAGTACTCTATGACTAATATATTGAAAAGCAAATAAAGGATTATAGAAAGGGTTGGCAGATTTTTTTAAACGTAATACAGATTGAATCCCACCTGCAGCGATTCTTATTTTGCGTTTAAGTTCCTCTTTAATGTCAGCAGAGGCAGTTTCAATTGCATAAGCATTAGGCTCATAAGCAATCACATACCCTTTTTCTGCTATTCGCATAGCGATCATATGATCATCGATAATAGTGTCAGATTCTACCGGCACATATAGAGCCGTTCTTATACTGAACAATTCTCCCGCGGCACCTACTCCTGAGTATAATTCATAGTCCCATTTTTTGAGCAGGGACTCGTATTTCCAGTAAAACCCTTCACCTGCAGAACTGGCATCAGCAGTTTCTTCAACAAGAATTCTCTTTTCTCCTGCAACACAGCCGACTTTAGGATTCTGGTAGTGTTTTACAAGCTCAACAATAGCGTCCCGATTTAAAAATGTATTGGCATCCGTAAATATAGTTATTTCATGCAGAATGTAGGGAATTGCCCGCTTTATAGCTGCCATTTTACCTCCACGCAGATTTTCATGCAGGAGAAGTACCTCGTGGTGCAATCTGATCCGATCCGATGTGGCATCAGACGAACCGTCGGTTATAAAAATGACCTGAATTTTGTCTTTCGGATAATTTAACGACAATGTGTTCGCAATTTTCTCCTCAATAATATCCTCTTCATTATAGGCAGCCACAAGAATAGTTACTGTCGGCAGTGGTTCATCAGTTTTAAATACATAAGGCTGGCTAAAAAACCTTTTGATTTTTACAAGCAGAAATAAAAGAAATCCATAGCCTACGAAAGTGTAAACGACAAGGAAAATGCTAATCCAAAATATAATGATCATTGACACTTAAATTTTAAAACCTAAATTTTTACTTTTTTTCGAATGGCTAAAGTTCCAGAGAACTCCTTTAAAAACCCATTTAATTAAATCTTTTCTCCCCTTTTTCAAATAGATAAAGATCTGTTTTGTAGAGGCAAACAGAATAAAATAGCAACTAAAAGCAATCGTATTTAAATAACCTGTGTTTCTGCGGATGAATAACATCCGGTTCCTTGTCATAAAATAGGTTTTTATCATACTTTCTTTACCGACACTCATTGATTCTTTATGATATACTTTCGTACTTCCATTAAACCAAATCTTTTTGCCTGCTCTTTTAAATTTCTCACACCAGTCAAACTCTTCATAATACAGAAAAAAATGCTCTTCCATGAGCCCAACCTCGCGCAAATCTTCAGCTCTGCACATCATTGCCGCACCATGACAAAATGCAGTTTCCCCTTCGGTAAGATCGTACTGCCCATGGTTAACTTCCATACTTCCTATACCGCTGTTACGGCAGGTCACGTAATTCATTTCAGTAAAACCTGCATATTAATAATATCAGGCTGATCGTAAAAGAGCAGCAGCGGGGATATCATTCCGATCTCAGGATTATCTTCCAAGGCATTGCTGAGTGTAGCAATCAGGTTTCCGGAGATTTCAGTATCATTATTTAACAACAACAGAAAATTGCCTTTAGCCGCCTTGATACCCAGATTATTCCCTCCGGCAAATCCAAGGTTTTTCGAAGACCTGATATAGATCAGTTCAGGAAAAACGGCAAGAAAAGAAGCACTGTGATCTTCCTTGCATCCATTATCAACCAGGATGACTTCAATATGGTCATTCTTTGTATTGATCTTAACAGATTCAAGAAATGCAAGCGTTACTTCTGGCTGGTTGTAATTGACCGAAACAATTGAAGTTAATTTCATGATTTACAGTAAATTAAACTATAAAGCCTCAACAAAAACCGGCGTCTCCGTCACTTCTAATTTCAATATACCTTTATCTGTATCAAAATCTTTGGAAGTCATCACATCCGAACCAGGTTGAAGGTAATGAACCCGGGCCTTTTTCGCCTTTTTTAAATCAAGCTCATAATTTTCCTTCCTGTTCTTTTGATCTGGCACCATTAAAACATACATTATTTTGTCCCTGTAGGTATACACGTCAACAAGAGGATCACTGTTAATCGTATTGCCGTAAATATACTCTCCCATTAGTGCTGTGGTCTGATACAGATAATCTGCAGACGGTCTTCTTCTCCCGTTGCCTAACAGGCCCGATGTTCCAAATGGATAATCAGATTTAGTACCAGGAGCATCTGTATCATAGGCAATGTAAAAAAATACTCTGTCCAGTCCATGTCGCGCATACATCAAAGCCGTGCGTAAAATCCAATCCGCCTGGGTAATCATTATCGATTTACCTTCAATTGGTATCGCTCCCTGAACACTTTCTTCCCTAAGGTCGTAACCAGTTTCCGTATTCCATACCTGAATATTTTTTCCGAGTTGCGCCGCATAACTTACAAAACCATCAGCAATTTCCCCCAAATCTGTCAATTCCGGGGCTACTCCAGATTGCCTTTTAATTTTCAGCTTTTTAAACCAGCTGGTATTATCATTTGAATAATAATGGAAGTTAATGACGTCAAAACACAAATCTATGCTGCCATCCGCTTTGTAGCCTCTATTTTCCTTGCACCACTGCACAATCTCTTTTACATAATTGACATCAGGTCTGGCAATACCTCCCATTACAACCTTAATATTCGGATCCGCAGTTTTAGCCCCTGCATTTTTTCCCATTTTGCCTTTATTTCCATCATAGAATGCAGATAAATTTGCAGCATATTCCCTGGCTGACTGCTGTGCATATTTACCCTTCCACCATTTGTCAGGCTCATTAGCACATTCAACATATTTAATCAGATTTAAACCCACTTTAGCCTGATTCACCTGGTAACCTGTCCATCTTGGTATCCGGTTAAGTACAATTCCTGAAGTGTCAATTTTTTTATTGGATCCATAGCGTGCAACATATTGATAAATAGCTTTTGATAGTTCAATATAGGATGCAGGATCTTCCCTGTTTAAGTTATAGGCTACCTGGCTGTTATCCGTATCACGATGCCCTTGCGGATAAGTGTTGAAAAGCCAGTCAGGAGAATTTTTGATACAAAACAGCATTTCAATACCTTCCATCTTGGCTCGTGCATACATCGCATCATAATACCAGCCGCCTCTCGTAGTGGGATTAAATGAATAAATTCCCTTCTTATCTTCAATTTTTTCCCAGTCTACATAATGCCTTACACCTGAAAAGGTCTTCATCAATTCCAATTTTGGTTCATATATTTTGGAATGGTCATTGGGATTATTCGGATCCTGCAGAAAATCCCACTCAAAGGCATTCACGCCAAAGAGATTTTTCATTTTTATTTTTTTATACTTCAATTTATTCTCTGCCACTGTTTTTTCTTCTGTCTGGCATGAAACAGAAAAAGAACACACTAAAAGTAACAACAAGTAACTGCAAAGAGAGAATTTATTAATATTGATAAAATTTTGGATTTGATAAGCTAAGATAAGATAAGAAAACTCATTATCAATGACCTGAAAGAATTTTAAGTAGAATAATGAGTGCAAAATTATAGCAGAAAACAGCATAAATTTTATTTGATTCATAAACCTGGTTCGAATCTTTTTGAATACGATACAATGCAGACCTCCGATCTCCGCTTGTTATAAGGCACTACCTTGCCGGATCATCTTCATTCCCTGTTGTCTACAGCTAAAAACAATACCAAAGGGCGATTCCAGAGAAATGGAAAAGGATGAATACCTCTCGATCGACTGTTGACAACCTTAAATCGGTTTACTTTTTTAACCTGATTCCATTCAGATTTAAGTATTATTTAAATAAAACAGTTGGGGTAGATGAATAAAAATAGAACTGTATAGTTTCCATCCTGTGTTGTATCTCAGCAAATCAACATTCTAACCATCATTAATAAGGATTGAAACAAGTTTGTTGGAGCAATCAGAACACATAATAATTATTCTTCGCATGTAACTTTTATAATGACATAAATATAAGCAGGCCACATGAATCTCAGTAACCCATGCCCAAAAAAAATAAAACGGGTATGATTTTCCACACTTTTACACGTTTTAACTAAAAAATACCACAATTTTCCCCAATTATTTTTGGAGTTGACATTTTTTTGATTATCATTGATTATTAATAAAAAACATGTGGATAATGTAATCGAGCCTGTGAAAAACTAAGAAAAAGAGGACAAGGAACTATCATTTAAAGAAAAAAATACACACCATTTTATCAACCAAAGAAATGACTAGAAAAATTAAATTATCGGCTCTCACTCTTATCCTTTCAGCATTCTTTCTGATCTCTTGCAAGAAAGGCGAAATATTCCTTGAAATTCCGACCACTGTAATACCTGTACCGACTACTCCGGCAAAAGACACCGTTGTTACGCCAACTACACCTGTATATTACGGCAGGACGCTGGCTGTTGGTCTTGGCTCAGGCAATCTTGTTGTTGACGGTTCGACGTTAGGTGTAAAATGTAATGATCTCATCAGAATAAAAGGAGGAAAATACAGCAGTATCACGATTAAAAATATCAATATCGGATGTGATGTAACCATTCAGAATGATGGCCTTGTAGAAGTAGTAGGCAATGGCGATCATATACTGTTATCGAATGTAAGTAATCTTACCATATCTGGTAACGGGACCGAAGGTATAGAAAAAGGATTTGTTTCGAGAGACGACCCGCAACACAGAGCTTTAATTATCACTGGTGCAGCTCAAAATTTAACGATCCAATATTTCAGCTTTAAAAATATTGGGGACTATGTGGTTTATTTCAACAATTCAAATGGAGTATACGATGGCAGCGCCAAGTCATATTCAGAAAATATCAAATTCCTACACATAGATTGTAGCAACACAGGAACCTTTCTTCAGATGGAAGGAAGTGTAGAAGGCGGAACCATAAAAGGATTGGTTAAAAACATTGAAATTGCCTATCTTACTTTTAAAAATTCAAATTGTGGACATATCGTCCTGATACAGAATGCAGATGGATACAACATTCACCACAACAGTGTAACGGATATCAATTCAACAAATGATAACCACAACGGTATTTTCACAGTTAAGGGCAGTGGTTCATTTCACCACAACCTGATCAGGAACCACGAAGGAAATGCCATAAGGGCCTGGGCAAGGAGTTTTGGGAATACCCCAAAAGAAGTGCTGATCTACAACAATACTGTAGTCAATTCAAGAAGGTATTCAGGATTTGAAGCTCAGGCTTTTGACAACGAGATGATTGCAGGCAAAACAACTTATGCCAATGTAAAGGTATATAACAATATCTGCGGAGACCTCAATAAAGCAAAATACTGGGTGGGCGTAGTTGTTGATGTATATGATCTTAAAGGTGGAAAATGTGAAGTATACAACAATAAAGGATTCAACTTTGCAGCACCAAGTCCTAAAAGTTTCTTTGTGAATGTGCAGGGAAATGTTTCAGTTACAGAAAATAACAATTCTTACTTTGCTTCTGCTTCCGCTGCAGGCATATCAGACATAAACACGCTTCAGATACAACAATAATCCAACAATCAATATGCGAATTTTCGCTATAATTAAAAGAGGGAGTATCATGAAAATCTATGATACTCCCTCTTTTATGTTTACGCATACCTCTCTGAGAAACTATTTTCAATATTCAATTCCCAGCAATTTCAATTGCGAGAGAATTTATTGTTATAGATACACCAGCACAAAAAATCATTGCCTATCTTATTGGCCTGCCTTGATTTTCTGATACCATTCAAAAGCCAGTTTATCAAGCCCTTTAACCGTAAAATGCACATCTTGCTGACGGTAATAAGCAAGATTTAAAGAATCGGTATTAGGTCCCTGTTTAACCCCTTTCAACTCTGCAATTACCTCATACTGAGCACCGGTAATTTCAGGACTGATCCCGAAAGGATTTTCATTATTCACAGGAAAATAGCTCGTTATTGAGGAAAAAAATGTTGCTTGTGGTTGCTGCTCATGAATAATACTAATCACTTGCTTTAATCGTTGTTTGTATTGTTCCTTAGTTGTCTTATCCACATTATCCGTCTCTCCCTGATCCCATAAAACATGTGTCAGTTTAATATTGTCCTTCTTTAAATACGCCAGTGTTTTCAGCAATTTTTCTTTACAGTCCCCCTCAGCCCAACATTGTACAGAGGTACTTCCAATAGCACAGGGTACAATAATCACTTTTTTATAAAGGCCACTGTCAATTAACCGATCGGCTACACGTGTCCACACGCTGCAGCCAGGACCATTCGCCCCCAGAATAGGTTCTTTTGCCATATACAAATCCCCATTATAATAATTATATACAGGATTTTTACACACATAGGTGCCATCACCAAAATTTGCTGCATTGGATTGACCTATTGTCAGGCAAACCATCACCTGATCAGACTTTACAATTTCATTTTTATCTTTCAGTGCCTGTCTGAAATGCCAGTGATCCCTGATAAACTGGGCATTGATCAGATATTCCCGGTTTCGATTGGCAATAATTCCAAGAACTACTCCAAAACCAAGGATGAGGACGTATTTTAGTTTATTCATAAAAATTAGGGTATATTGAACATATGAACTTAAAAGTATAATATTATTGATTCATTTCTGTTTTTATTTAAAAAACACCAAAATTTTGAAAGTTTTAAAATTGCTTTTTATACCTCATTTTCTTTGACTATATTGTACGAATCAATTCGATAATGCACTCTTTGTAAAATATATGCGCTCAAAAACAGCAAACAAGTTCCTTAGTTTAGTTACATTTTTAAAGCATCCCACCGTACCAAAAGAATTACGCTATTTTTATAGAGATACGTACGAATGTGAATTAACTCAACTCAAATACATCAGCAAGGACTATTTAGAAAAAAAAGAATATAAAGAAATAAGTTTTAATGGTGAATTTGCACCTGAGCTTCAATTTGTTTTACCCTTTGCTTACTGGCACTACAAAAATGGAACGCTGAAAAGTACCCGTTCAGCCAAATACACTAAAGAACTGTATTTCTTCTCACCTGATCATGCTGAATCTTTTGACTACAGGACAAATGAAGGAAACTATAACTTCGAAATGCCACGTATCCTGTACAGTCAGGATTATAACATGAGCAAGTGGAAGGCTGTACCTTTAAAAGAACATTATACAAACGACATCTACAAATACGATAAACCAATCCTGGTCATAGCCAACAGATACAATATGGAATGGGATGGACCTCCCATCAGTTTCTATAGCCTAGAACAATTGGAATACATAATCACCAATTTGAAAAAAGATTATACCATTATTTACAATCGTCCGAGACCTGAACATATTACAGAGGATAATAGTCAGATTTATGATTTAAAGGAATTCGACTGGCTTCAACGTGAACATCCTGAAGTATTATTAATGGAAAATTTGTACAAAGAAAACAAAGGCAATGCAAACAACTTTAATCATCTACAACTAATGGTGTATGCTAATGCAGATTACTTTGTTTCCGTTCACGGAGGAACTGCGGCTCTAGCCAGTTATTTTGGTGGTGTAAATCTGATTATCTCTAAAAAAGGTCCGGAACATCACTTTAAATGTTATGAGAAACTTTATCCAAAGCTTTCCGGAGCACGTATTCTCCATGCAAAATCTGATGAAGAAGTAATCAGCTATATCAAGAAATATTATATAAAAAAACTAAATACTTAATTATTCACCAGAAGATTAAGATTAGACTTTTCACCAATAGCACTCGATTGAATTACAGGACTTAAGTGTGAACCGATAATTTCAGAGATCTGACCAGATCTCTGCTCCCAGGTATTTTCTTTAGCAAGTGCTTTTCTCTCTTCGATCTTCGCCTCACTGTCATTCAGCAGAGCTGAATTAATCGCAAGGCTAAACGAACTGGCGTCACTACAATATTCCACACTGTTTCTGGTAAAATCCTTCAGGTCTTCATTAAAATCTGAAGCTACCACCGGTTTACCCGCACTCATATATTCAAAAAGTTTTATAGGAAATATGGTATTGCTTACTTCATCTTTTTTAAATGGAATAATAGCTACATTAAAAGTTTTTATCATTTGCGGAACTTCTTGGTAAGGAACAGCACCTATGAAATGTACATTTGGATAATTCCTGAATGAATCCGGCACAAAGCCTTCACTAACAGGTCCTGCAAGAACAAATGATTTATCTGGATTTGCCAAGATAACTTTTTCTAAAAGGTCATAGTTAATCCGGCGTTCAATTGTACCCAGGTAACCTATTATTGGCTTTTTAATACCAGCAACCCAATTGTGGTCAGGAAGACCGGCAGTGAGGGATGACTGTCCTACAATTGAATCGGCTGCATTCGGAACGAAATAGGTATTATGGTTAGCGAGTTTTTTCTCTTTATATAAAGCCTTGCTTGTACAAATCACCACGTCACTATCTTTCAATAACTGTGCTTCAGATATCAAACCATGTTTTTTATCATAGGGTACAATTATTGGATCTACACAATGATAGATCTTCAGGGAAGGATTTAATCCTTTTACCACCTCCGGATAATGAAAGTTAAATGAATTGATATAAATAAAATCCTGAATATTTTGTTTCCTGAAAATATGCTTTAGCCTTGATGCAATCAATTGCTCATTGATTTTTAGTAAAAACCGGAAAATCAGGCCTTCCGGCAGAAAATTGATCGGTAATACCGGAGGAGTGATTACGATCTTTAAATTGGGAAGATCTGTATCCATTAATCCGTCAGAAGAAAGAGAAAATTTGCCTTCCCTGTCTTTTAATTTACCCGTTCTTTTATATTCAAAATAATCCTTCAGGGTGAAAGGATAATCAATAAAGAAGACCTTATTATATTTTGAAAAATTCCGTGCAATAAACAATGAAGTAGCCTGAATAGGGCTATCATAACGGGTGTTTCCTAAAAAGACAATTACTTTATTTTTTAAAATCATAAACATAGTGTTAGCATCAATCTTCGTATCCTGCAGGCAGCAACAACAACTCGTTTAATACTGACATCAATAAGATAAGAAAATATCAGATAAAATTATAAAGCACAATTTTTTATTCAATTAAGCTTCTTCAGTTCTTTATTATCCCAAACACAAATTATCCTTGATAAAACTAAGAATAGATTATAATTTAATCAAATTATAATCTATTTGTCTAATTATAAAATAGAGGCACTTAATACGCCCTTATTCACACTTTCCAAAGATAAACTTTGCATTACACAAATACATCTATTTTAAATCATATACATTCAAGATAAAACGATAAGGGTAAAACCTTATGTAAATAGAAAAACTACTCAGTTTTTACAAATGTCAGAATATATAGTAGTAAACTAAAAACGAATACTATGCCATAATCTGCTTCTGGTCTTAGAAGGCATATAAAACCTATATTTTCAAACTTTTAAACTTGATTCAGTAATTAAGAATGCAGTCATCAGCGCATTTCATTCCTGTTTCGGGAAATTAATTGCCCATCAACAGGCTTAGCCTGACAACTCATCTCTATAAAAGTAAATTCATATCAGTAAGAGTTCCGGGCCCGGACACCTATGAACTTCCTGTTTTTTAAACAGGTTTATCCGGAGGATCAACTTCATCCACAACAATTTAAAAAACAGCATTTTAATCGATACAGAAAACAATCAAAACCATTAAATGGAGAAAATTCCCAGTCAGAAATGACCTGTCAGCACTACTTTTCAGCACTATTCATACTCACATTTAAGTATTTTTTATGCTAAACTATCTATAATGGCAAAATATTTGAAAGATGTTCATGAATTTTCATTTAACTCTTTTAAGATAAATAATTCATTATACATAATAAAAAACACTGATAAAATAATAACGAATAAAAAAGGAACCTGCACAAATAAACCTAAGGAACAACATTCCTCTGCATAAATTAACTACAATACAATTAATCCTTTATAAAAGAAAAACTATGGGAAATAAAAAATAACAGAAGAACAGATATAAACTATTAAATAAACATACCGTCCTTTTTGATTTTGAGATAAATAGAAAAAAAACAACAAATCTTAACAATTTATTAAACCCGCGGGCGCTGAAAACCCGTATTTATTATGATATGCTATGTAATTTGTCTTTTTATTGATATATATTTGAAGTATAAAATAGGTCATCTTATATATTTAATAAGCTAAACCAAAGCATTTTTAACATACACACTTAAATTTCGCCTGTAATAATGGATACTGCCTCATTACAAAAAAAACAAATTTTGATAGTTGATGATGAGCCTAGCATCTTAAAATTGCTTCATTTCGTTTTATCAAAAGATTATGAAATTCATGCTTCTGAAAGTGGATACAAGGCCCATCTTTGGCTGGAAGATGCTAATTTCCCTGACATTATTATCCTGGATCTTCACATGCCATATTTTGATGGCACCTCTTTCCTAAAGAGTATAAAAATCAGTGGTTTTTATAAGGATATTCCAGTTATTATTTTATCAGCGGCAGAAGACCTGGATAACATCGTGGCACAGATTCCTTTTAAAGTTGAAAATTACTTTCCTAAACCATTCAATCCAGAAGCACTTAAAACTGCTATTGCAAAAGTTCTGGAAGCTCATACAAATACCTACGTTAACTAGATGGAGAACAATTACAAAGGACTAAGATTAGTATATAGTGGAAAGGGATTTTCAGCTCAAGAGTCAATTCAGCTGAGTAATGATTATGATGTCATCAATGTTGGAGACTTCTCAAATCTGGAAGCATATTTAAATACACAATCTCTTTTTTCCACACCGGATGTCATTATGATTGAAATCAATAGTGAGGAAGACGCTGTATTTTCATTGATAAATAAAATCAAAACGAACCCTCTGACAAGCGGTCTGATTATCATTTTAATTGGAAACCAACCGGATGCCAGATTAAGGATGCGTGCGATTAAGGCAAAAATTCACGACCTTTATTTTTCACCCTACAAAATATCCGACATTAAGGACAGACTGAAATTCCTGATTAAGTTTAAGCTGATTAAACCAAAAATTGAACAGCTGGCAATCATTAAAAAAGACAGGGAATATAAAATACCTACCCCAAAAAGGATTTTCGATATCGTTTCTGCAGGGGGTATCCTCCTTGTACTTTCCCCGATATTACTGCTTATAGCGATATTGATCCGCCTGGATTCTAAGGGGGGAATTATTTATAAAAGCAAAAGAGTGGGCACAGGATATAAGATTTTCGATTTTTATAAATTCAGATCGATGAGATCAGGTGCTGATAAGGAATTAAAGAATCTGTCGTCACTAAACCAATATAAAGATGATGGTAGTGGGGCAAATGCTTTCGTCAAAATCAAGAATGATCCTAGGGTTACCAAACTTGGTAACTTTTTAAGGAATACCAGCCTGGATGAATTGCCTCAATTGTTTAATGTGTTAAAAGGGGATATGTCCCTCGTTGGTAATCGCCCTCTCCCACTCTACGAAGCAGAGATGTTAACTTCAAATGAATGGTCCATGCGTTTTCTTGGACCTTCTGGTCTCACCGGTTTATGGCAAATCAAAAAAAGAGGAAAAGGAAAAATGTCAGATACAGAAAGAAAGAAGTTGGATAACTATTATGCTGAGAATTATTCTGTATGGTTTGATGTTAAAATTATTCTGGGCACTTTTCCCGCCCTTTTCCAAAAAGAGAAAGTATAATCTAATGATAACCTATTAAAAACATTTTAAAATGAAACAATTTTCCGCGCTTACACTTCTCATAGTTGCCTTCTTTTCATTGGAACTACGTGCACAGGAAACGATTATTGAAGATATCAATTATGCGACTTTGGAAAAATATATAGCAGCAGCCAAGGATTATTATCCAAGAAGGAAATTGCTCAATGCAAAGGCTGAAGGAATTAAAACAACTATTCCAATGAGTGCTTTATCCTATCTTGATATATTTAACGTATCGT
>JAATFQ010000173.1 GCA_015655115.1 Sphingobacteriales bacterium | reverse complement strand
AGTTAATCATGCAAATATCTCCCTGCGCCATTACCAGCAGCTGGTCCAGTCGGGCACGTTCAAGGTTTCGAATTACTTTTACCGGCTCAATGATACCTTCGGGTATCAGAATTACTTCGGCATTATCCCTGTTTTCGATGATAACCATTTACTGGGTACAATGGTTATTGAGCTGAAGTCGCAGCAGTACAATTACAACAGCCAGTTTCCGGAAATCCTGATCGACGGAAATATGAAAAACGATGAGGACTATGGCGATTATTCATTCGCGTTCTACAGTAATAACAAGCTCATCAAGCAATCGGGCAAGTTCACCTATAAGCTGGCAAACACTGAATTTAAAGGTATAACCGGAGAACGTATTATCCAGAACGATCCTAAGCTGGGCTACAGTCACCTGGTGTATGCGCAAACGCATTCCAAGGTGATCGTTATCAGTAAGGAAAAGGTAAGCTATATTGTGCGGCTGGCTACTTTATCATTTTTTTTCCTCGTATTTATCATTTTCTCTTCTGCTTTATATGTGCTGATGTGGCTGCTAAAGAATATCGACGACAGTTGGGGAGGCTGGTTTACCATCAACAGATCGCTGATGATCAATGCCAATAAGATTTTATACAAGACAAGGATACAGCTGTCTATCGTTTTATCTGTTGTGGCTACATTGCTGATTGTAGGCTGGTCTACTTTCTTTTATATCAGGGATGAATACCATAAGCAGCAGGAGGACCTGATCAGGGAGAAAATCAGGAAAGTGCAGCTTTCTTATGAGCGGCAGATTTTCAACAATGGTATTCCGGAGGTTACCGATCAGGCCATTGTTAACTTTAACCAGTTTGCAGATATCAATTCGGCCTATCTGAACCTGTTCGACGTGAACGGGAACCTGCTTTTTACTTCATTACCGAAGATGTACGATTATGGGATCATCAGCACTAAGATGGGCCCAAAAGCATATATCTACCTCAAGCAGCTCCAGCGGTCTGAGTATTCAAATCCTGTAGAGACGATAGGTGAATTCCAATATTCATCGGCCTATGCCCCGATACGGAACTCCCAAAACCAAACGGTAGCATTTATTGGCCTGCCATATTATGGAAATGAAGCGGATTATCAGACCAAGATCAGTTTGTTTATCAATACGCTAATCAACATCTATGCGCTGGTATTTGTGGCGATAGGTATCCTGGCTGTATTCCTTGCCAATCAGATTACAAGTCCCCTGACGTTTATCCAGGAAAGCATAAAAAAGACTAAGCTTGGGCAGAAAAACCAGCCTATACTGTGGTCACGCCATGACGAAATCGGCTCTCTGATCAAAGAATATAATAAAATGATTGCGGCACTGGAAGAAAGTGCCGTTAAGCTGGCTAAGTCTGAAAGAGAGAGTGCCTGGCGTGAAATGGCTAAACAGGTGGCACATGAGATTAAAAACCCACTTACCCCGTTGAAATTGGGTGTGCAGCTGCTTGAAAAGTCGTGGAAAGAGAAAGACCCGAACTTTGAGCAAAAATTTGAGCGTTTCTATAAATCATTTGTAGAGCAGATAGACAGTTTGGCTACTATTGCTTCCGAATTCTCAAATTTCGCTAAAATGCCGGATACCAAACTCGAAAAACTGAAGCTTATCCCTATCATAGAACAGTGCATGGATGTATTTGCTGATACAAGTAATGCGGAGATCTACCTTTCCAACCTGAGCAATACAGATGTTAACATCTGGGGCGACAAAGACCAGTTGCTGCGGTCGTTCAATAACCTGCTGAAGAATGCTATTGAAGCGGCGGTGGGTGTGGAGAAGAGCCTTATTTATATAAAGATTACCAACGACTCCCAACAGGTATATGTAGAAATTGACGACAATGGGAAGGGAATAGATCCTGAACTGCAGGATAATATTTTTGTGCCTAACTTTACCACTAAATCTTCGGGGACCGGGCTGGGCCTTGCTTTTGTGAAACAGGCAGTAGAGAATGCGGGGGGTACAATAGACTTTAAATCTGTAGCTAATACCGGGACTACTTTTTACCTGAGCTTTCCTTTGGCCTAGATTGTGTTTTGGCTTAGTTCTGTTTTAACTTAGATTGTGTGTTGCAGTATGAGGAATATTATTTAAGTATTGTTGCTGCTTTACCCATGGTGAAGCCATTGGCATACAATATTACTGAATAAGTACCTTTAATAAAAGGCTTAGGGTTTACCCATTCTATCTGATATTCTGTATCATCATTATTATAAGAGATAGTTATCATTTCACTGTACTGCATCTCTTGTCCATCGGCCTCAAACATATTGTTTTCATTAGCAACCAGATTACCCGTAGGATCAAACACGCGTAAATAGATTTTATGATAATCTTTTGCTGCCAGTTGATTGGGGATTACATTAAATGTGGAGATCAGCTTTTGTGCGGCAGAAGCCTTTGACACTTTTACGTTTCTTCCACTACTTTTTACTTTAAATGCCGATAGCTGGGCATTAAATGCTTTCAGTGCAGCATTGACCTTTACTTTTGCACCCAGTTCTGAATTCTTCAGTTCGAGTCGATGTGCTTTATTACTTACCGTTTGAACGGATTTCTCGAGGCTGTCTCTTTCGGCTTTCAGAAAAGTGTTTTCTTTTTCCAGCCTTATAATATCTTCTTTATAGTTGGCAATAAACTTTTTAAGCTGTACCAATTCATTTTGTGTATTAATAAGTTCAGTCTGCGTAAACTGTCCCTTTTGTAAGGCAAGTTTCAGGGCTGCAATCTTTGCTCTTGCCAGCTCCTGCTGTTCCTGAAGTTTCTGGGTTAGTGCTACATTGAGCACGTTTACTTTATCAAATTCTACTTCTATTTTCTCTACTTCCAGTTTTAACCTGTCTTTCTCTGTGCTGGTAGTGACAAAGCGCTCCTTTTCGTACCTGTCTTTAAAGTAAAGAAAAGCGTTGGTGCCTAACAATGCGGCTATTACGACAATTAAAAAATAAATCTTGTTGCGGTCTCCTTTATTTAAGGTCTGTTTTGGGTCTGGCATTTGTTTCTAAAAGTTGATTGATCTTCATTTAATTTTTGTATTACGATTTTCATAAAAAAAAACGAACATAAGATAAATAATGTAATTTGTGGTAAAAAGTGTCATGTAATTGTATGAGACTTTAAAAAAAATCGTTTAATTGCTAACATTGGGAACTGGTAACCTTTTATCATTCCCTCTTTTACACACGAACGAACTACCAAAAAATAACGAATAATGCTGAAAAAGATTGTCTTCACAATTTTCACAACTTTAATAGCCGCTCCTTTAATTTACGCACAACCAGCAGCAAAAATTGCTCCAAAAAGGGAATTCAGAGGGGTATGGGTAGCTACAGTAACCAATATTGACTGGCCTTCGCGGCCGGGATTAAGTGTAGACCAGCAGAAACAGGAACTTATCGGATTATTGGAACAGCATAAACGCAGTGGCATGAATGCCATCCTGCTGCAGGTAAGGCCTGCCGCTGATGCTTTTTACCGGAAATCAAGAGAACCATGGAGCCAGTGGCTGATGGGAAGACAAGGACTTGCTCCTGCAGCCGGTTATGACCCTCTGGAGTTTGCCATTAAGGAAGCACATTCCCGTGGGATGGAGCTGCATGCCTGGTTTAACCCTTACCGTGCCACAATGAGTTCAAGTTCTGTTATAAGTTCCGATCATATGACGCGGAAGAGGCCGGATTGGTTTTTCACCTATGGTGGCAAAAAACAGTTCGACCCGGGCTTGCCTGAAGTACGCGAATATATTGTGCAGGTTATCCTTGATGTAGTTAAAGGGTATGATGTTGATGGGATCCATTTTGATGATTACTTTTATCCCTATCCTTTAGCGGGGCAGCATATCAGCGATGCGGAGACATTCAGTAAATATGGAGATGGGTTTACAAACATCAACGACTGGAGAAGGAACAATGTGGATGTGCTGATCAAGCAGCTGGATGATAGCATTCACTTTTATAAGAAATACGTGAAATTTGGTATTAGCCCATTTGGTATCTGGAAGAACCAGTCGGAAGATACGCTGGGGTCCGATACGCATGGTTTATCTAATTTTCATGAGCTTTATGCCGATTCGCGCAAATGGATCAAAGAAGGCTGGGTAGATTATATCAATCCGCAGATATATTTTAGTTTTACCCGCAAGGCAGCTCCTTTTGGTACGCTTGTAGACTGGTGGAGCGAAAATACTTATGGCAGGCATCTTTACATCGGTCAGGCTGCCTACCTCGTAAACCAGAAAATGGAAGCCGCTTGGCGTGTGCCCAACCAGATCCCCGAGCAGATCCGTTATATAAGAAAAAATAACCGTGTGCAGGGCAGTATCTTCTTCAGCTCCAAGTCGCTTTCTACTGTAGCACGCGGCACACAGGATTCCTTGCGGAACGATTTATACCGTTATCCGGCATTGCCGCCGCAAATGCCATGGCTGGATGAAATAGTGCCCAATGAGCCGCAGGATTTAAGTGCGGTAGCCGTTTCTGTAGGTGTGCAGCTCAAATGGGCAGCGCCTTTAAAAGCTGCCGATGGCGAAACTGCCTCTGGATATGTAATTTATCGCTTTGAAGAGGGGGAGAAGATCAGCGTGCTTGATCCTAAGAATATCCTGCGCATCAGTTTTGAGGATTTCCCTTTCTTTTTAGATACCAGTGTGGAAAAGGGGAAAAGGTATAATTATCTGGTAACAGCACTAGACAGGCTGAAGAATGAGAGTGAGCCGAGCGGCCCCATAGGTGTAGAAGCTCAATAATTAAACTTTAAAATATAAAGCGTTAAAACCCATTATAAATATGGCAGATGATCAGAGCATCACAACGTTAAAACAAAAAAACGGACATGAACTGAATCATGCCCGTTTTTTGTTTTAGCATATATTATTTCTGCGGCATCAATACCAAACGGATATAATTGTTCTCGTTCAGGTATTTTTGGGCAGTAGCTTTTGTAGATTCTACCGTTACAGCATCAACTCTTTGTTTATCGCTAAGCAATTGGTTCATGTTATCATCGTATTTAAGCCTGGTGGTCAGATAGCCTAACCAATAACCATTGTTACGCAGGCTCAGCTCCATCTGGCGGTGTTCTTCAGATTTATATTTCGCAATATCGTCTGCCGTTGCGCCACTTGTTTTGATGTTTTTCACTTCTTCTAATGCTGCGGCAATCAGTTTTTCGACATTTTCGGTTGCACAGCTGAAAGAGATGGTGAAATAATAGTGTGCATTGGGGAATTTATTCACGCTCAGGCCTACATTAGGGCTATACACACCACTTTCTTTCTCACGCAGTCTTTCCAGGATCTTGTTTTCCAGCGCAGCCTTCAATGCATCAAGCTCCACATTATTTGCTGCTGTATACTCGTAATCGCCATGGATATATAACTTTACGGTAGCTTTATCTTCCAGGCCTTTGTAAACAGTTTTACTTACAATACCTACCGGAGGTTTAGCACCAAGGTCTTTAAACACCTGTTTTTTGTTCATGGTAGGCAGACTGGCGATATAAGTCTCTATAAGCGGCTTAATTGTATTGTAGTCGAAATTCCCCACAAATACAAAAATTTGCTCACCAAGATCGGCAAAACGGTCTTTATAGAAAGCAAAAGACTTGTCTATAGAAACCTTTTCCAGGTCTGCTATCGTATTCGGCATACTTCTTTTGTTATAAGAAGAAAGCACAGCCTGTACAGTATCTGCAAATACACTTGAAGGGTCGGCATTTTTATTCGCCAGCGTTACCTTATAATCACTGATATTTTTATTAAATATCTCCGTGTCCTTACGAGGGTTTGTAGCGTAAGCATAAATCATTTGGAAAGCAGTTTCCAGGTCTTTCGGCGAGGAGCTACCATTAAAGCCCTGGTAAAGCTCATCGATATAAGCACCAGCTCTGCCGGTATTTCCTGCCAGAAGCTTGTTCAGCTGCGAAGGATTAAATTCGCCCACCCCGCTTTCCGGGATTAAAGAAGAGAAATCTGCCGACTGGTAATCATTAGGGTCGGCCAGAGAAGTTCCGCCTTTAGAAAAAGAGTTAAAGACGATCTGATCATTTTTAAAGTCGGTAGGTTTCAATAACACCTTAATGCCATTGCTTAAGGTCCATTCTGTTACGCCAATATCAGCGAATTTCTTCTCCGCAACAACTTTGCCTGCAGCAGGTTTTTTAGCTAGTAATGGTTTATTTACAGCATCATCTACATAAGGAGTAACTTTGCTGCCAGCAGTGCTTAACGCAGCTAACAAAGCCTGTTCTGTAGGAAGGTCAGCTTTATCCTTTTCAGGTGCTTCAACGATTACAATCTGATTATCTTTAGTGATCAAAGTTTTTGCAAGGGCATTCACCTCTGCCAGTGTAATTGCTGCCAGTGCTTTTTTGGTTTCCTCATAATTGAAGGCAATAGATCCTATTGGTGAGCCTTTAAGGAAATTGTTCAGGTACTGTTGTACAAAAGCAGATGAAGCTGTTTTACCTGCTTCTTTCAGCTGTTTTTCATTTCCAGCTTCAATATTTCTTTTAACCACTGCGAGTTCCGATGCCAGGAAGCCGAATTTAGCTGCTCTTTCGCTTTCTGCAACTGCCGAGCTGAAAGCCGACAATAGTTCTTTGCCAGAATTAGCAGCTGCTACAGTTTGGAAAGCGTTGATCCCCTGTACCAATCCTCCCTGATAAGGGCCAAATGAGCTTTGAGCAAATAAGAAAGGAGCATTGCCCTTCTGCATAATTTCCTGATAGCGCGAACCCAACATGCTGTTGATCATGCTGTACATCAGTCCTTTTTTGATGTCGGCTGTAGTTTTCGTAGAAAGGCTGCGTTGTTTCCACATTACCATTGCTACATTATACTGCTGTTCGGGATCTGTAATGATTTTAACTAAAGGAGCTTTGTTGTCAGGTAAGTCATACTTTAACCTTTCTTTTTCCTGCGCTGGATTTTTAAGGTCGGAGAAATTGGCAATAATCAATTTTTCTACCTCATTTACGTCAAAATCGCCCACGGCGATAACTGCCTGTAAGTTTGGTCTGTACCAATCCGCATAGAATGACCTGATTTTATCATGTGTAAAGGTTTTCAGAAGGTCGATTTTTCCGATAGGGATACGCTTTTCATAGCGTGAATCTTTCAGCAACAGCGGCAATAGCTGTTTGCTCATCCTGTCCTGAGAGTTTTTACCACGCTGGCGTTCTTCTTCAATGATTACACCCCGTTCTTTATCAATTTCTTCTCCATCCATGCTGATCCTACCTGCCCAGTTGGACAATATTTTAAAGCCAGTTTTGAATACTTCGGCACTATCTGTTGGAATAGGCAGTTGATATACCGTCTGGTCGAAGCCTGTAGAGGCATTCAGGTCGGCACCAAAGCGGACGCCTGCTTTTTGCAGGTAGTTGATGATTTCATTCTTCGGGAAGTCTCTCGTTCCGTTAAATGCCATGTGCTCTGTGAAGTGGGCGAGTCCCTGCTGTTCATCATTTTCCATCAGTGAGCCTATACGGTTAGCCAGGTACAACTCGGCTCTTTTTGTAGGTTCAGTGTTTTTTCTGATATAATAGGTGAGGCCATTAGGCAGTTTCCCGATTTTAACTGCGGGGTCATTAGGAATAACTTTTCCCTGGGAGGCGGTTACAGGGGCAGTTTGTTTAGTTTTAAGTGGTTTTTTCTGTGCGAATACCGGACTGTGAAATGCGATGACCGCAGATAGTCCAAGAATGACAAAACTCGCTTTTTTGTTCATGTTTCAGTTTTTTAATTAAGTGTTGTTTAAAGTAAGACTTCGGAAAAGGGATTTTGTTAAATCTTAATGATGATTTTTCTTTTATACATCATCCAGAGGAGGAGGAAAAATACCAATACAAATGATACAGCCCATGCCAAAGAGGCGTTAACGGGGCTGAAATACGGCTTATAAAAAGTTATGTACAGCCATGCAGCTAAGCCAGTTTCTTCTCCGTTAGGCAGTTTCATTTTAATCAAATTCAATGTGCGGGGCAGGAGGCCTGAAATAAAAAAGGCGGTAATGGCATTAGTGCCGAAAGCAACAAAAGGTTTGGTGAAGCGCGAATACTGGTGCACATCGATAATCCAATAGCTGAGTGAGAACAATATCGCAGCGAGCCCTCCGCTAAAGAGTACGTAAGAACTGGTCCACAATGATTTATTAATAGGGAACTGCAATCCCCATAGCAAACCAAGAATCACGGCAATTACGCCTGCTGAAAATAACCACGCCACCTTGGTTGCTGAGTCCAGGTCTTTTTTTCTGATGAAAGTCCCTGTCAGCACGCCAAAAAGACCAGTAGCTATGGCAGGAAGAGTGCCTAAGATCCCTTCAGGGTCCCATGTTTTCGCCATTTTCCACAGATGTACTTCGCTGAGTACGGTCCTGTCCAGCCATGCACCAAGGTTAGTTTCTTTTTCCAGATTAGGGAAGCCTACGCCTGGTACAGGTACAAAAGTCATCAGCAGCCAGTAGACTATTAAGATTACTATCGCTATCTTAAATAATGTCTTTTCAGAATTTTTAAGGAATAGTACCGAGGAGATAAAAAATACCAGCGCAATGCGTTGCAGTATGCCTGGAATACGCACTTCACGGAAAGCTTCTATAGGAGCTGTGAAAATTTTAGGGAAAAGTGAGAGAAAGAGGCCAAGGCCAAATAAAATGAAAGCGCGTTTAAGCGCTTTCATTATAATTTTACGGTGTAATGCCGGGTCGTTTTTCTGAGTTCCCATTGCGTAGGCGATAGAAACGCCAACTATGAATAGAAAAAAAGGGAACACAAGATCCGTTGGTGTGCATCCATTCCATTCTGCATGTTCAAGAGGAGCATAAATATGGCCCCAGTCGCCCGGATTATTGACCAGAATCATGGCAGCTACAGTAGCGCCCCTAAAAAAGTCCAGTGATAATAATCGTTTACTGCTTTGATCCATAGTTAAACAGATAGGAAAGATGAAATGACTTAAAACCTGTAGCGTACAAAAGCTTCCATCGCTTCATACTCAGCAAGGCCGAGGTCGTCATAAGACT